>JANYDP010000342.1 GCA_025363535.1 Verrucomicrobiota bacterium
CGGCGACGTGGACGTGCGTGAACCGCTCTGGAACATCTGGAATTATTTTTCCACCCACGGCCTCGGTTATCACGAATATCTCCAGCTCTCAGAAGACCTCGGCGCGACGCCGTTGTTCTGCATCAACGTCGGCATGTCGCACAAGGAAGTCGTCCCGTTGCCCCGCATGGGTGAATGGGTTCAAGACGCGCTTGACGCGATTGAATATGCCAACGGCCCGACCAATTCGCTCTGGGGTGGAATGCGCGCCAAGGCCGGCCACCCGGCTTCGTTCAATTTGAAATATCTCGAGGTTGGCAACGAAAACGGCGGTACTCCGTACCGAGAACGCTGGCCGCTCTTTGTCAAAGCCATCCGCGAAAAATATCCCGACATTCAGTTCGTCGCGAACCACTGGCAGGGCGGTTATCCCAAGACGCCGATGCCCGATGTCGTGGACGAACATTTTTACGACACGCCGGAATTTTTCATGCGCGAGGCCACGCACTTCGACAACTATGACCGCAAAGGCCCGAAGGTTTTCGTCGGCGAATATGCCGTCACGAAAAAGACCGGCAAAGGCAATCTGCGCGGGGCCATTGGCGAGGCGGCCTTTATGACCGGCCTCGAACGCAACTCCGATGTCGTCATCATGGCCAGCTACGCGCCGTTGCTCGTCAACCTCAACCACCGCGCGTGGAACCCCGACCTCATCAACTTCGACAGCGCGCACTGGTACGGCCTGCCCAGCTATTACGTCCAGCAGCTCTTCAGCGAGCATCGCGGCGACGTGACTCTGCCCATCGCGGTGCAGACCACCAGCGCCGAGGAAACACCTCCGACCGGCGGCATCGGCGTCGGCACCTGGAACACGAGCGCGGAATTCAAGGACATCAAAGTCACCGCGCCGGACGGCAAAGTTTTGTTCACCTCCGACTTTGTGAAAAATTCCGACGGCTGGAAAAAACTCGGTGAGGGCAGTTGGAACGTGAAGGACGGCGCGTTGCAGCAGACCGCCGAGAAAGAATTCGTCCGGGCCATCATCGGCGACAAATCCTGGACCGACTACACGATTGAGCTGAAGGCCCGCAAACTTTCGGGCCGCGAAGGTTTCCTGATTTTGTTCCACATCGCCGACGACGAGGATCGCACTTGGTGGAACCTCGGCGGCTGGGGCAACACGCAGCACGCCGTTGAACTCGGCGGCACCCTGGATGGAAAAGAGGGACAGATCGAAACCGGCCGCTGGTATGACCTCCGCGTGGACGTCAAAGGCGCCACCGTCAAGTGTTCGCTCGACGGCAAAGTCATCCACGACATCAAGAACTCGCTCGCGACCACGAGCGCCATTTACGCCAGCGCCACGCAGGACAAACAGTCTGGGGATCTGATCGTGAAAGTCGTCAACACCGCCGCCGCCGCCACCGAGACCACGATCAACCTGAACGGCGCGAAGAAACTCGCCGCCACCGCGCGGGCCATCGTCCTCACCTCCGAAAAACCCACGGACGAAAACTCACTGGAAAATCCGACCAAGGTTTCGCCGAAGACGGAAACGCTGGCGGTGTCTGGCACCCAGCTCACCCACAAGTTCCCCGGCAATTCCTTCACCGTGCTGCGGATCGGGACGGGAAAATAAGGCGCTGGTGACCAAATGAAAAAGCCCGGCAAGCGCAAGCCTGCCGGGCTTTTTTTAGTCTTGCGCGAATGATTCAAAAAAATATTCGCCGGACTCAATCGCGAAGACTGCACGGCGGTTTTCAAGACGCAAAAATTTCACACCCTGATTTTTCCCGACGAGTTTGCCGCTCTCTGTCACCGTGTTGGCGCGGCGAGCAGGCAGGTAAACCGTCGCCGCAGTGTTCGCGGGAATTTTCACATGCAGCGTGAATTTTTTGCCGGCGCGTTTCCAATCGCTGACAATTTTTCCCCGGATGGATTCGTAGCTGGCCTTGACCCATTTCAAATCGCCGACAGGTTCCGGGGCGATGATGATTTTTTTGAAGCCCGGTCCGGCGGGATCGCTGCGGATGCCCGCGAGGTCGTGATAAAACCATTCCTCAATCTGGCCGAGCATGAAATGGTTTTGCGAAGCGCCGGGCCGCGCGTTCCAGGCCTCGGTCAGCGTGGTCGCGCCCAGCTTCAACTGGTAGCCGTAGCCTGGTTTGTCCGACTGATTGTTCATGTCGAAGATCACGTCGGAGCGCCCGCCGTCCGCCAGCGCGCGGAGCAGATAGCGGTAGCCGACATCTCCCGCCGAGACCGCGTTGCTGCGCGAGTGAACGTCGCGGACGATGGTCTCCACCACGGCGGCGCGGTTCGACGCCTCACACAAATTCATCACCAGCGGAATGGCGTTGGCGGTTTGGGAGCCGGTGTAATAAGTGGCGTTCGTTGCGTTGAAAAAAGTTTCGTTGAACGCGGCCCGGATGGTTTCAGCCTCGGCGGCAAATTGTTTTGCCTCGTCCGGCTTGCCGAGCAGTGCGGCGGTCTGCGAAAGAATCCAGGTGTCGTAAAAATAAAACGCCGTGGCCGTGAGCGCGATGGGCGTGAGCTGCGCGACGCCCGGAAGTTTCGGGCCGATGTCATACCAGTCGCCAAGCCCAAAGTCCGCGATGTGATTGGTCGTGTGGCTGCCGAGATAAGCAACGTAGCGTTTCATGCCGTCGTAATGTTGGCGCAACAGATCGAGGTCGCCGTCGAACTCATATTGTTGCCACGGCACAAGGATGTAGGCGCTGCCCCACTCGGGCGAATCGCGGAAACCGCCTTTGAACACGGTGTATTCTGGCGCGATGTTGGGGATCAGTCCGGCGGAGGTCTGCGCGTCGGCCATGTCGTGCATCTGCTTGGTGAAGAGCTGCGCGAGCTCAAATTCGTAGCGCAGCGACGGGCCGTTGAGATGATCTTCCTCGAGCCAGCCCAGGCGTTCGCGATGCGGGCAGTCGGTCATCAGGCTCATCATGTTGCTGCGTTGCGCCCAGCGGACCAACTGGCGGATGCGGTTGAACAAAGGGTTGGAACATTCGAATGCCCCGACCGGCGCGGACGCGGAGTGGACGACGATTCCTTCCAAGGACTTGATGGTGGGGCGTGTCACTTCGTGCGCGCCGTCGGGATCTGCAAAATGCGCCTGCAAATAGCGGCAGCCGGCGTAGAAAAATTTCGGCGCGAAGAATTCCACGCCGTCAGTCGCCTTGGTGAATTCGCAGAACACCGGCCCGCGTCGGCCCGCGCCCATCGAGCTTTGATTGACCGCGCCATCGTCCTTGATCAACTCAGCGGGGTAGATGCGGATCACGCTTCCCGATGGGCCGCTCGCTTGAAAATGGAACATGTGCGAGGCGTTCTGGCCGAGGTCAAACAGCGTGTCGCCATTGGTCAGCGCGCGTGTTGAAACCGGTTTGTGGATTTCAAACGCATGGATCGGCGGCGCGGCGCACGAGAGTCCTTTGAGCTCTCCGCCGGGGCCGGTGGTGATTTGCGCCGGCGTCCACTTGGCATCGTTGAAATTAATTTTGTCCCAGCCGGGTTGCACGAGCCGCGCGTCAAAATCTTCGCCGCCATACACCGAGCAAAACGTCAGCGGGCCGGCGTGCGTGCGCCAGTGTTCATCGGTGCCGATGACTTCCACCGAGCCGTCCGCGTATTCGAGGCGGAGCTGCGCGATGGCTTTGAGCGGCCCGAACGAGCCTTTGAACTTGGTGAAACGGTTCGTGTCGCCGAGGACGCGATACATGCCGGGGCCGAGAAAAATCCCGGCGGCGTTTTTCCCCTCGTGCAACAGCGCGGTGAGGTCGTGCGTGTCATACAGGCAGGTCTTTCGGTAATCCGTCCAGCCGGAGGGAAACAAATCTTCGCCAACTTTTTTTCCATTCAGGGACAGCTCGTAGGTGCCGAGGCCGCAGACAAACACGAGGGCGCGGCGCAGGCCAGGCTTCACGATGAATTCATTACGCAGCAGCAGGGTGATCGCATTCGTGTCGGGCGCACCGATCCACTTCGCCTGCCAGTCGGCGTTGGTCAGCAAACCCATCGTCCACGTCGTGGGCTGGCTCCACGGGGAAGCTTTTCCGTCGGCATCCCAAGCCCGGACTTTCCAGAAAACCGTTTGCGCCGAGGCCAGCGGCTTTCCGGCGTAACGGAGGTGAAGCGTTTCGTCGGAGGCAATTTTTCCGCTGTCCCAAAGGTCGCCGTGATCGCGCGCCAGATTTTTTCCCGAGGACGCCACGAGAATTTGATAAGCCGATTGCCGCGCGCCACGGTCGGAACTTTCCAGTTTCCAAAAGAGGCGTGGTTGCGGCGCATCCACGCCGAGCGGTTCGGCGGAAAATTCGCAGCGCAGTTCCATGGGCCTCACAGCGGCACCGGAGTTCAGGCCGCTGAAGACTGCGGCCAGCAAGGTGAGCCACAGCCCGGGGAGAAAGGCGGACGACACGGCGGGCCGAAGCGTTCGGATGACGGATTGGCCGGCGCGGAATCGGGTTTTCATGGCGCGCAGTCTGGCAGCCTGCGCGGGGTCGGGGCAAGTCCAAGCGGCGCGTGACGAAATCCGGTGGTGGCATAATTCGCAAGTCATTTGGTAATTTTACGCTGGCTGGTTTTTGAAGGCCGTGTTAGAACTATTCCATGGCCAAAACGAAATCTACCGGTTCAATGCCGTGCCTTTGTGGGCGAGGCGTTGGCGTGGGTTGTTGTGGATTCGGGTTGGGTGGCCGCGCGACGGTTGGGGGGAAGAAGTGCCCCGCAACTTCTGGTTTCAGAAGAAACTAGTTGCGCCGATATGGTTGAAGTGCAAGTTAACTCTATGAATCTCCCCGCAAAGTCTGAGCAACAAAGAGGGTTCACCCTCATTGAACTGTTGGTGGTCATTGCCATCATCGCGATCCTGGCGGCGATGCTGCTGCCGGCGTTGTCGAAGGCGAAAGCCAAGGCGGTGGCGATCAAATGCATGAGTAACACAAGGCAACTCGCGGTTGGAGTGAATGTTTATGTAGGGGACTGGCAAGAAAAATTCGCAGGGAATGGAAAATGGGTGGATGATTCGGGCGGAATGGATTTTGGAGTTCTTCCCGGCAACATAGACACGGCGGCATTAACCGGCCCAAATTCACCGATCGCAAATTACGTCAAAGCCTACGGAGTGTGGAAATGCCCGGCGGATGTTTACGATGCGCAAAATGGTTCGAGAGTTAGGAGTATTTCATCAAATGGAGCGCTGGGAGGAAAGCCCGACCAAAAGGGAAATAATCCAGGTAATCGGCTTTATCATGGCAAGAATATCGAAACGTCCTCCCCCCCTGGGGCGGGTGTAGCAACCAAAATGACTCAACTTCTGAAACCCGGGCCGTCTGGTACGTGGCTTTTTCTTGATGAAAATGCTGATAGCCTGGCTGGAGCGGGTGGCGATTCTGTTTTCATGCTGGATCCCGGCTCTGCCCAAGGTGCCGAATATTGGAGGGATATGCCTGCCAGCTATCATAGCGATGGCTGCTGTTTTTCTTTCGCGGACGGTCATTCGGAGATTCATAAGTGGCGCGCTCCAAGTTTTAAGAGTCCTAAATATTATACCGTCAAAAAGGACGGCTTGAAACCTTGGACTGGGGTGACTTTTACCAGTGAAGATTATGAATGGATGCAGGACCGGATGCCTTACCAATAATCAACGCGAGCCAAGAAACAATTTGTAATATCAAACATACTACTTGCACTAAAGTTTAATCCCTATCAGCTACATAACACAACCCCCCCCCAATCAAATCCTATGAGTAACACCAAAACAAACCAGACTGATGCTATGTCTCGTAACGCGAGCGTCATGTCCGACCCTACGGCCGCGTTTCCAAAACTAAAACTTGCCCGATTTGCCAGTCTGGCAGCGATAGTGGCTGGAGGTCTCCTCTCCTCAGCGCAAGCGCAGTCTATCACCATGCGCGCCGCACCACTTCGGGTCACCGTCCCGATTGGGGTTGCGGGTACAAACACGATTTTCATGACAAACACCACATCCGGTTTTGTTGCGGGTTGGAATTTTAGCGTCACCGGGTTGCCCACTCCTGGTTTCGGCGCTTCAGCTTCAGCATTGAGCCAGACGCTGATCAACAGCAACGGCACCACCGTGATGACACTGACGTTAACCAACGATGCCACTGTGGTGGCAGGGAACTACGACATGGCCGTCGTGGCTACGGGCGATTCAGGTTATCGCCTGCCAATCCCGGTGCAAGTGGCCTACGTCTGGAGTGGTATTAATTTCAGCAATTTGGTTTCCACAAACTTTGCTTCGGGC
>JANYDP010000344.1 GCA_025363535.1 Verrucomicrobiota bacterium
TGAACGCCGACAAGCGGGTGACGTGGTATAAGGTCGAGGCAGAAAATTTTGAGAGCATCCACAACCACAATGCCTACGCGTGCATTGAGAAATAGGCTGGCGAAGTGAAAATTCAAAAATAATTGCGTTGCCCTTCAAGCGGGAACGGGCAGAATAAACCCCGACGATCTAGTTTTCAGGCATTTCGTCTTACTCATCGGAGCGTAGCTCAGCCTGGTAGAGCACTTGGTTTGGGACCAAGACGCCGCAGGTTCAAATCCTGTCGCTCCGACCATTTCTCTTTTTTCGTTAAGCCGCCCCCTTCAAATCTGGTTGGCCGTTTTAACCATTCCGATTCATTATCGCTCTCACCGCACCGCCAGAAATCCCACCAGCGTGCAGGCGATGGCCAGGAACGCGGCAATCAACGATTCACCCGCCACCAGACCAGACGCGATCGGGATGGCGTAGGCGTCGGAGTTTTTCTTGTTCACCTTTTCCCAGCCCCACACGATCAGCGCGCCGATGAGAAACGACAGGCAGTTTTGAAACGGCATCACCCACGCCAAACCGAGCCCCATCGCCGAAGGCAGATACGCCCGGCTTTTGGGGAAAAGTTTTTCCAGCAACGGCAACCCGACGCCCACGCCCGCGCCGATCACGATGGCCCACAGTGCCGTGCGCGGCAGCATGTGGACGCCTTGCGTGAGCAGATCGGCGACGGCCTTCCACATGTTGGTGGCGGGTGGATTGAAAGCTTCAAGCGTCTTTTTGTCCGGCACCATCAGATACCACGCGGGCACGACGGCGAGGACGCCGAAGAAAATTCCGCTGAACTGCGCGATGAATTGCTTGCGCGGATTCGCGCCGAGCAGATAGCCGCTCTTTAAGTCGGTCAGCAAATCCGCCGCCGCGCCGCCCGCCGCCGCCGTGGTGCCGGCGGCCATCAGGTTGATGCTGGCGATGCCTTGGGCGCCCGGCAAAACGGCAAAGAGCAATTGCGTTACCTTCCCCATTGCGCCGATGGGCGTAGTGTCGGTTTCGCCGGTGGCCCGGCAGCAGACGAGCGCGGTGACAAACGAAAACGCGACCGAGATCAGGCCGAGATAAACGGAGATGTGAAACGCGAAGTATTGGACAGTGACCAGACCGATGGTGATCGGGATGAGGCCGATGACGAGCCAGGAGTTGGGAACTTCGATGGCTTCCATGGCGTCGCCGTGCGCGGTGCGCTCCTCTTTTTTAAACACCATGAATGCGCGGGCGATGGTGCGCCAGTTCAAGGCCAGTTGCGCCAGACTGGAGAAGACCATCACTGACGTGCCGCCCCAGAGCGCCCAGCGCACGGGATTAATATCTCCGGCAGGACTCATCTTGAACGACGCGACATAACCAGCCACGCCGGAGTTCGCGGCGTCGAGCGACACTAGATAAGGCGCGATGCCCCAGTAAAGCAGCGCGGAGCCGGCGAACATGGAAAGTGAAACGCGCATGCCGGTGATCATCCCCGCACCGATGAGCAGCACGCTCGGTTCAAACGCGAAGCCGGCCATGCTTCCGCGCGACAGCGGATTGAGCCAACGAGGTAAGTCCAAGGTGTCCGGCAGATAGAGCCAGGATTGCATTTTCTCAAACCAGCCAGGCAGACGGTTTTTAATTTTCAACTGCTCGCCCAGCACCGCGTAGGAATGCAACAGGCCGACCACGCCGCCGAAGATGAGAGCGGTGAGCAGCGAATACGCCTGCTTCAAAGCCTCCGCACCTTTCGAGTAAAGGCTGCGCAAGGTTTCCGCCGTGGCGATGCCGGTGGGAAATCTTAACTGCTCGTGGTTGATCATCTGCCGCTTCATCGGGATGGCGAGGAACACGCCGAGCGCGGCGGTGAACAGCACAAACGGCGCGGCGACATACCAGGGTTGATGCACGCCGGTGATCAACAGCAACGCGCCGATGCAGGTGGCGAGCGTGGAGCCGGTGGAGGAACCGGCGGCGGTCGCGGTGGATTGCATGCAGTTGTTTTCCAGCATGGTCATCCGGGAAAATTTCCCACGAAACAGCGAACTCACAGTGTTCCACACCACGAACGAGATGACGCACGCCGTGATGGAGACGCCGAAGCTCCAGCCGATCTTGAGCGTGGTGTAGAGGTTCGACACGGCCATGAACATCCCGAGGACGCCGCCCATGAGCACGGCGCGGAGGGTCAGTTGTTTTTGATGGTCGCCCCGATAGTATTTTTCAAACCAGTGCCGGTCCTTTTCCTCCGGCGTGCCCGTGAACGCCCCGACCGGCAGTTCCACATTTTCGTCGGAGATGCTCGGCGCCGGCGGCGGCGCGACCAGGTTTGGTTTCGGTTCGGAATTCATAGTGCGGATGTTCAAACAGCCGCGGGCGGGGCGCGAGATTTTTTTTGAAGGACACCTGTTTTGAGACAGGACAGTGCCCTGCTTTGAAACACTGCTTTGGAAAAATGCGGGGACGAAAAGCAATGGCTGCGTCAGGCGCGGGATAATTGGCCGCCCAGCCGGCGGAAAGCTGCCTCCGGCGGGCGGAAATCGCCGGACTAAACGCCGGTGTCGGTGCTTAGATGGGTGATCTTGACGGGGCGGGGAAAATGTGCGGCTTCCTGCGAATCCCCGGAAATATTCAACCGGTAGCGCGGCCGGCTGGAGTTGGTCAGATGCGAGCGGAGCTGCATCAAGAACAACGGTGAAGCTTTGGGCGCGGGATGGCGCCGGTTGATTTCCGCCAGGTCGCGCACTTCCTGGAGGAGCCGCATCAATTTGTCTTTGGTAGCCATGATTTTTAAATTCTCAAAGGGCTACTGCAAAAGATATGCCAGCGGATAATTTCCCCGCGACTCTCGAAAAAAATTGCGCAACTCCCCAGGGGAACTGCGCAAATGCTCTGACAAAAATGGCCGGAAAATTACTTCGCCGCCGCGCCAGCCACGCTCAACGTCAGTTCGATTTCATCCGACACCTTGTCCTCGTACTGGCCGGGGTTGATGTTGAACTCGCTGCGTTTGATTTTGAAGTTGGCGCGGATGACGAGCAGATCGCCTTTCAGGTTTGGCACCCGGGCGCTCAATTTGTCTTTGAGATAGGTGAGCTTCACCGGCACGGTCAGCTCTTTGGCGACATCCTTACAAGTAAATGTGCCGGTGGCCTCGGCGGTCGTGACGTCGCCGGAGGATTTCACGTTTTTCAATTCCTTCACGTCGAAGCTGAGTTCGGGATATTTCGCCGCATCCATCCATTTGTCGCTGTGCAGGTGGCCGTTCATCATCGCGTTCGGCACCGTGAGCGAGGCGCTCGCGACGACGATCTTGCCCTTCGTGTCGCTGGGCTTTTCGGAGTCGAACGTCACCGTGCCGGTAATGCCGTTCGCGCTGCCGTTGACAGATTCCAACGGCGCGTCGAGGTGAAACAGCGCGGTGTTCACGCCTTTCGGGTCTTTGAAGTCGAACGCCTGCGGCGCGGCGAAGGCCGGACCGGCCAGGGACAGGGAGGTGAGCAGGGTGATGAGTTTGGTTTTCATGGGTGGTTGGTTAATTTGCAGTTTCTTTGGTTCTAAAACGGAAGGAAGCGGCCAGCAGAATTCCCGCGCCCGTCAGCACCGCGCCGAGAAAATCCACGCCGGGCACGAATTTCTTTTCGTACGTGACCCCTTCGATGCCGGTCACTTGATCCAGGGTTTTCGTCGGCACGTTGTTCTGGGTCCAGCCGCGATGGGCACCAGCCGCGAGCCAGAAGCCAAGTCCAGCCAGGACAAAGCCCAAGGCCATCATGCGGAAAATCTGTTTCATGCGGTGCCCAAGAGGTAATTCAGTTCGCGCCGGATTGCCAGCGTTTTGCAGCCCCGGCCACGCGGCGGCCAAGAACTTCACCGGTGTGCTTGTCGGCCTCGTTCGGCGCCACGTCAGGCGATTCCTGCCCGGCCTGCGCCGTCGCGCCGGCGAAACTGCCGAGACGGTTCACACCATTGGGCTGCATCGGCATTTCGCCGAGGCCGACCCACACCATGCCTTGCTGCATCGCGAGCGTGTGGAAGTATTGCAGCGTGCTGAACTTGTCACCCGCCGGGCTGTTGGAAACGCTGAAGCCGGAAGCGATTTTGTCCTTCCACTTGCCGGTGAACCAGCTTCCGGCAGTGGCGTCGGCAAAGGTCTTGAACTGTCCGCTCGGCCCGCCCATATAAGTCGGGCTGCCGAAGATGATGGCGTCGCTCGCGTCGAGCTGCTCGAACACACCGGCGTTCTTGTAGCGGCCTTCGACGATGTCTTTGCCGCTGATGGCGATGGTCTGGACTTTCACGTCCGCGACGGAGCTTGCGCCTTTGGCGACGGCCTCGGCCAACTTGGCGGTGTGGCCCGAACCGGAATGATAAACGATGGATACGGTAGTCATGATGATTTTTAGCTGTAGCGGCTGCTCGGCAGAGAGCCGCATTATTATCTTCATTTTGCGGCGGTCTGCCGACCGCCGCTACAGTTTCAATTCAGATCAAACAGCAACACCTGCGATTTTCCGGTGGCCGTGAGTTTCAATTTGGTTTCCTCACTGACCGCGACGGCATCACCGGCGTTCAATTTCTGTCCGTTCAATTCCACCGCACCCTCGGCGACGTGAATCCACGCCTGACGTTGCGGCGGCAGCGAATGTTCAACCGTGTCACCGGATTCAAGTTTCGCAAGCAATAGTTCCGCGTCCTGATTGATGGCGATGGAACCGTCGCGTCCGCTCTTGCTCGCAACGAGATGCCACACGCCCGTCTGCGCGCGAACCATTGATTTTTCTTCGTAGCGTGGCTTCGCACCTTTGCGGTCGGGCTGAATCCAGATCTGCAACAGATGCACCGGATTCTTCTCCGACGGATTGAATTCGCTGTGCTGCACGCCCGTGCCAGCGGCCATGTATTGCACCTCGCCGGTGCGGATCACGCGGCCATTGCCCATCGAATCCTTGTGCTCACTCGCCGTCGAGGATGTAGGTGATGATCTCCATGTCGCGGTGCGGGTGCGTGCCGAAGCCGCCGCCGGCCGCGACGGTGTCGTCGTTGATCACGCGCAAGCTGCGAAAGCCCATGTGCGCCGGGTCGTAGTAGCCCGCGAAGGAAAACGTATGGTAGGCGTTCAGCCAGCCGTGGTCGGCGTGGCCCCGTTCATTTGCTTTTCGTATGTTCATCATGGCAACACAATGCGCGCAGTTGGCGCTTTGGGGAAATACCATGTTGCTTGGCTGACGATACTTTTTAGGCATGGTTGGTCACGACAGCCGCTTGCCGCTTCAGAATTGAATACGTTTTGGACTTGTTGCGAATGAAGCAACGTCATAAACCTTGTTGTATGAAAGTGTTTTTTGCTTTTTTATTGTTGTCAATCCGATTAGCCATGGCGGGTGATACAAATAAAATCATCGCCTTAAACCTGCCGACTAATACCATTTTTATTCCCCAAAATTATTCCCCAAAAATCAATTGCCCAGCGGGAGATACTAATGTTTATAAAATCACTCTGGAATTTGAATGGCCAACCAAAAAATCTAATGGCTCCGTTTTTTGGAATGTGGCAAAAATTCAAAATTTTCCGTGGCGGCGCGATGACTGGAATATAATTCCAGTTGCCGATGTTAGAGAGTGGGTTCATCACCCGAAGAAGCCAATTCAGGGCAGAGTTGTGGAAATTGAGAACAATATCAAATACGACGATGCTGGCCAGCCAATGCGCCGCGATGTTATATACCGGTGGCAAAATTGATTCCATTGACTTCGCACGCATTTGCCTGCATGGCTTTTTTAACTATGGAACTGCGCCATCTCTGTTATTTTGTCGCCGTGATTGAGGCGGATTTAATCCCGCTTGAAAAGCGGTTGAAAGCAGCTAGTTTTTGGCCATGAGTCCGGCCACCAAAGAACTGATCGTCATCATGGACGGTTTGCCCGAGGACAAGGCGCGCGAGGTGATGGATTTCGCCCGCTTTCTCCAGCAACAGTCCAGCGATGCGGAATGGGAGCAAATCATCGCTGCCCGCCGCGCTTACCCGAAACTGGAGCAGTTCGCCGCTGCCGCCCTGCGCGAGGGTTCGGCGGAACCACTTGATCCTTCCAAGCTGTGATTTCAGTGGTCCGGCCTTCCTTTTGGCGCGCTTACGAAAAACTTTCGCCAGCCGCCAAGGCGCGTGCCCGGATGGCATATCAAGTCTTTGCCATCAATCCCGACCATCCGTCATTGCGCTTCAAAAACTTCAGGGCGGAGGGGAATTTTGGTCGGTCCGCATCAACGATCAATACCGCGCGGTGGGTGTACGTTCTGGCGACACCATTCAATGGATTTGGATCGGCTCACACAACGAGTTCGACAACCTGTTTTCCTGAAACATGGAACTGCGCCATCTCCGATACTTCGTGGCCGTGGCCGGGGCGGTTGACCAGCCGGAGGTTTCTGTTAAATTCTACCCATGAAACAGATGGCTTACGTGGTTTATCGGGAGGACGAATTCATGGTGGCGCAATGCCTGAACGTGGATGTCTCCAGCTTCGGCACAACCCGCGAAGAGGCCGTGGCCAGTCTGAAGGAGGCCGTGGAATTGTATTTTGAAAACGAACCCAACCCGGCCTTCACTTCCGTTGCCGACGTGAACGTGGGCATGGAGCCGGTCAATGCCTAAGCGGCTCGGCTCAGGCGACGTCATCCGTGTATTGCAGGCGCACGGATTTCATTTTGCTTCGCAAAGAGGCAGTCACACCAAATACCGCCACGCCAACGGCCGCACCGTCATCGTCCCGCATCCAAAAAAGGAACTGCCCATCGGCACGACGCGCTCGATCATCCGCCAGTCCGGCCTCACCCCGGTTGATTTCGGTTTTTGAATCCATCGTATGGAACTGCGCCATCTCCGATACTTCGTGGCCGTGGCCGAGGCGGAAAACGTCTCGCGCGCGGCGCTCAAGCTGCATGTCTCGCAGCCGGGCTTGAGCCGGCAGATTCGCGACCTCGAAGACGAAATCGGATTTTCCCTTTTGGAACGCAGCGCCAAATCCGTGCGACTTACGGCGGCGGGTAAAATTTTTCTGACCGAAGCACGCGAGGTGTTGTTGCACGCCGATGCGGCGGTGAACAAGGCCCGCGCCGTCGCTCACGGCGGCGGCGGCGAAATCCACGTCGGCTACGCGCCATCGCTCACCGTGCAAATTTTGCCGCCGATGCTGCGCGGATTTCAGGACGAGTTTCCCCACGTCCGCGTGACGTTGCATGATTTGTCTTCCGAAGAAATGCTCGAACAGTTGGGAACGAAAAAATTGCACATCGCGCTCACCGTGCGTCCGCCGGCGAAACTGTTGCGCGGGCTCTCCTTCGCGGAGATTGCCCGTTACGCGATGGTCGTGGCGCTTGCTCCCAATCATCCGCTGGCAAAGTTGAAAACCATCACGCTCCGGCAGGTCGCGCCCGAACCTTTGATCGGTTTGAGCCGCAAGGATTATCCCGAATATCACGTCGAGACAAAAAAATTGTTTGCCGCCGTCGGTCTCAAGCCGAACTTGGCCGAGGAGCACGAAGGCGGCACCAGCATCATCGCCGCCGTCGAAGCCGGACGCGGCATTGCGCTGGTGCCGAGCAGTCTGGCGTGCATCGTGGGCACGCGGGTGAAATTGATTTCGTTGAAACCCGCCCTGCCGCCCATTCCCGTCGGCGCGGTCTGGCGCAACGATTCGGCAACGGAGCCGGTGAAAAAATTCATCGCCGCCGCGCAGTCACCGGAAAAAATCTAGGCAGGAATCTCTGCGCGCGGCGCAGGACTGCGCCGCGCGACAACCGCCGCCATTTCAAATCACCTTCACCAAGTCGGCTGTTGCGTAACGAACTTTGGTCAGGCTTGCGTATTTGTCCGAGGCGGCGCGATAGCCAAGGGCGCACGCAACAACCGTTTTATAACCGCTGCCTTCGAGACCGAGAATCTTGTCGTATTCGGTCGGGACCAAGCCTTCCATCGGACACGCGTCCACACCGAGCAGCGCCGCGCAGGTCATCAGATTTCCGAGCGCGATGTAAGACTGCCGCGCCGCCCATTCGTGCGCCGCCTTGCCGCGCGGGCCGTTGACCACGTCGCTCAACATCATGCCGCGATACGCGTTGAGCACGCCGGCCGGAAGCTTGCGGACATCGGTCGTGCGCTGAATCAGCTTGTCCACGTCAGCTTCCTTCATTTCGGTGCGCGCGAGGAAAACGACGAAGTGTGAGCAGTCCACGACCTGCTTCTGTCCCCACGACTGCGGCAGCAGCGCCGCGCGCGTGGCCGAATTCTGCACAATGAGAAAACGATACGGCTGCAATCCGTAGGAAGTCGGCGTCAGCACGAGCGACTGCTCCAGCGCCGCCCAGGTGTCGGTGGGGATTTTCTTCGCGGCGTCAAAAACTTTGGTGGCATAGCGCCAGTTCAAGGCTGACAATAATTGTTCGTTCGATTGGTTGTTCATTTTTTATTCAAGCGTGCGGCCGTCCGGTTCCAGAACTGCGCAGC
>JANYDP010000357.1 GCA_025363535.1 Verrucomicrobiota bacterium
AAGTCCGGCACCAGCCGAAATGCCACCTGTCGAAGATCGTGCAGACCAGTTGCATCAATCCGGCGGACTACCGGTTTTTCCAGCGGTGATTTGCCACCATGAGAAGGTGCAAATCAACTCGTCTTTCATTGAACTATGAACAGCCAAATGACCCAAACCTTAGCGCGCTTGAAAGAGCGGTTTGATCCAAACTCCGTGCTGTGTGGCCGGGCTTTGCGAAACGCTTTGTCGGGATGTGACAGCGTGCTGGACATCGGGTGCGGCGCGTCGGGACGACTCCGGAGGTTGGGGGTTCGGAACACGACGGGCTTCGAGGGCTACAAGCCTGATTACGAAAAAGCCAAGCTGCTTAAAACGCACGATCACTTGGTTCATGGAGATGCACGCGAACTTTCCAACATTTTCAAACCAGGGCAATTTGACGCCTGTGTTGCGGTTGATGTAATTGAGCATTTCAACAAGGAGGACGGCCTGAAGCTCATGCAGGACATGGAAAGAATAGCACGGAAGAAAGTGGTTTTTTTCACTCCCAAAGGATTCATGTCACAAATGCACGTTACGGCAGAAGATGATTTACAAATGCATCTTTCAGGCTGGGAACCGGCGGAGATGAAGGGTTACGGCTACGACGTCATTGGGCAACTTGGCCCCCAGTCACTACGCGGCGAGGGTCACAATTTGAAGCGTCGTCCGGCAGTGTTTTGGAGCTTGGTGTCATTCTTGGGCCAGATCACTTGGTCACACTCGCACCCTGATCAGGCGGCTGCCATCTTGTGCATCAAGAAAATAGCCCGCCGATGATGGTTGCCCAACGGCCAGCCGCTAACTGACTATCGGTTTGCTCTACGTGGCCGTTGGGCATTTTCAGGCAGAACTAAGCGGACTTGCGGCGGGAAATGTACTTTAAGCCGATTAGTCCAACACCAAGCAACAGCCCGCTCGCCGGTTCTGGAACCGTCTGCGCGTAAACAACGTCATCGAACTCGAACGAGTTAATCGTGCAAGTTGCGACCACTTTTGAAAACGCCGTTATGGAAGTGACTTCGACAAAACTGGTGCCCTGTGCCCCCGTGCCTCCACCCACTGAAGCGGGGATCTGGCTGCCGGTAACGGTGCCAAGCAGGTTGTTGGCGCTATCGTAGAAACTGAGTGAGTTGTTCGCATCAACGGAACCCCACATAAGCCCAAAATATTTTTCAGGAGTGGAAAAATTAAAAGTGGCGGTTGCGTTTGCTTCGACAACCACGTAAGGCGTTGTATCCAAGCCTAACGTCGGGGCTTCGCCAAAATAAGCGGCTTGTGAGCCCGAAAAATAAGGCGGCACATAGGCGACCGAAAAATTCGGGCCGGTCGTGATGAATGCTGTGCCGCCGAGTGTCAAGATGGCTGGCTGTGCGCCGTTGAAGTTTGCCAATGTGGGGCTACTGACGGTCGGAACGCCGCCGACGGTGGCAGTAAAACTAACAGCAGCTTCGGTAACGCTTGGAATGGCCAAGGCCACGATGCTAATGAGGATGGTTAAGTTGTTTGTTTTCATAGAATGCTCGTTGTTGTACGTATTTTTGGTTTTTTGGTTGATCACGTCCTGTGGATTGCAGTTCTTATAGAAGGCGACGCGCTTTGTCGAGGAAATACTGGGCTACGGCAACCTAGATAAATGTTATTGAGGCTGCCTTGACACTCAAGCCGGTGCGAATGAGAATCCCGCCACATTTTCTGAGCTGATTACGATTTATGAAAGTTGAAAAACAATCCACTACTCCGGTTCGCCGTTGGGCCTTGGCCGCCGCGTTACTGGCAGTCGTTCTGGCTGGCCTGTTCTTCCGCAGTTTCCTGCCAGGCTTTGTTCACTTCAACAACGACGGCCCACTCGGCCAGCAGAGTATGGCCTGGGTCAAGGCACCCCAAGGAATTCGCGGCATGTGGGCGGACTCAAACTACATCGGCTTCGACGGAGGTGTGTTTTCTCCGGACGTGACTCTCCTTCTCCGTTGGTTTCTTGGCCCGGTTGGGCTTGGAAAATTTCTTGTCCCCATTTCCCTTTTCATTCTGAGCTTTGGCGCGTGGTTGTTCTTCACCCAGTTGCGGCTCTCACGGTTGGCGGCGTTGGTCGGCGCATTGGCGGTGGCTTTGAATTCCGCCTATCTATCCACCGCCTGCTGGGGCGTCGCTCCGCAGCAAATCGCCTACGGCTTTGACTTCATGGCGCTGGCGTTGGTCGTGGGCATCACGGCGGCCATGCCGCTGTGGAGTCGCTGGGCGCGCATCATCCTGGCCGGCATGGCGGTCGGGATGAACGTGATGGAAGCCGCCGACATCGGCGCGTTAATGAGTATTTTCATTGCGTCGTTTGTGGGATGGCACGCCTGGGTCGCCACGGAAGAAGGGGTGGGGACAAAACTTTTTCGCGTGGGTTCCCGGCTGGCGGTGCTCGCGGTGAGCGCGGGTTTCATCGCCGCCTTTGCCGTGGCGGGTTTGATCGGCACCACGCAAATCAAGAGCGGTGATGGTGCGGAAGAGGACGCGGCGACCAAGCAGGCGCACTGGGACTTCGCCACGCAATGGAGTTTTCCCAAACGCGAAACCCTCGCGCTCGTCATCCCCGGCCTCTACGGCTTTCGGATGGACACGGCGGAGGGTGGAAATTACTGGGGCGTCGGCGGACGTGATCCCGTTTGGTGGCGTTACATCGAAAGCGGTCGGCAAGGTCCGCCGCCGGATCCCAACCGTTACATCCGCCAGGCGGGTGGCGGTTGCTACATGGGCGTGACGGCGGTGCTGCTGGCGTTCTGGGCGGCATTCCAAGCGTTCCAAAAAAACTCCGTGTTCTCCGATGTAGATCGAAAACTGATCTGGTTTTTTACCGCCGCACTGGGTGTGTCGTTGTTGCTGGCGTACGGTCGGTACGCGCCGTTCTTCCAGTTTGTCTATGCCATTCCGTACGCTTCCTCGATTCGTAATCCGGGAAAATTCCTCGCCAGCTTCACGTTTGCGCTGACTGTGCTGACGGCTTATGGCATTCATGGATTGAGCCGCAGCAGTTTGGAAATCCCCTTCGCCGGCCCCAACGACCTGGGCGTGCGGCTGAAAAGCTGGTGGGCGAAAGCCTCCTCGTTCGACCGCCGCTGGACGACCGGCTGTCTGGCCGTTGTCGGCTTGAGCGTGGCGGGCTGGTTCATTTACTGGCGGTCGCAACCTTCGCTCGAACAGTATTTGCAGACCGTTCAGTTTGACGAAATTCTCGCGCCGCGAATCGCTGAGTTCAGCATCCGGCAGGTGGGTTGGTTCGTTTTGTTTCTCTCGCTCGGCGTGGGTTTGGTCACGGTGATTCTGAGCGGCGCGTTTGCCGGACGTCGCGCCCGGACGGGCGGGATTTTGCTTGGCCTGCTGATCGTGGCGGATCTGGGGCGCGCGGATCTGCCGTGGATTAAATACATTGATTACGCGGAAAAGTACGCCAGCAATCCGGTGCTGGATAAACTGCGCGAACAACCATACGAACATCGCGTCGCCATCCTGCCCTTCCGCGCGCCGCCGGAGTACGGCCTTTTCGATCAGATGTATCGCATTGAATGGGCGCAGCATCATTTCCCGTACTACAACATCCAGTCGCTCGACGTGATCCAGTTGCCGCGCGTGCCGGCGGATCTGGCTGCGTTTGAAACCGCGCTCGCCGGCGACGGCACGTCGAACACAGCTTTCCGTGTCTCCCGCCGCTGGGAGCTGACCAACACGCGTTACCTGCTCGGTGCGGCGGGATTCCTGGACGTGCTGAACCAGCAGCTTGATCCAGAGAAGCATCGGTTTCGCATCGCCGCCACCTTTGACTTCGTGCCGAAGCCGGGCGTCGTCACGCCGATGCGGTATGAAGAATTGACCGCCGCCTTCACGCCCGGCGGCAGCGGGAAGTACGCGCTGTTTGAATTCACCGGCGCTCTCCCGCGCGCAAAACTTTATTCCAACTGGCAGGTCAACACGAACGATCAGGCCACCTTGCAAATCATGGGTTCCGCCAGTTTTGATCCCGCCCAATCCGTACTCGCGGCCGGAGGTAAAAATCTGACGTCAGCGAATCCCGGCACCAACAGCCCGTCCGGCACTGTGGCCTATGAAAGCTACGCGGCGACGGACATCAAACTCAAAACCCAGTCTGCCACCGCCACCGTGCTGCTGCTGAACGACAAGTTCGATCCCAAGTGGCGCGTCGCTGTGGACGGCCAGCCGGCGGAGTTGTTGCGCTGCAACTTTCTCATGCGCGGCGTGGCGCTGCCCGCCGGGGCGCACACTGTGGAGTTCACCTTCAAGGCCGACTTGAAGATGCTTTACGTCAGCCTCGCCGCCACGGCTCTGGGCGTGGGTCTGCTGGGGCTGGTGTTGTGGGATGAAAAATCCCGCCGCGCGGCTTGACGTCCCGGAACGCGGCTGTGTCGTAGCGACCAGCCGCGTTGCACCAACTGAACTTGGAACTTGGAACTTGCCGGTCGGAACTTTAATCTCCCCGCATGGCCGCCGCCGAAATTAATGTCAAATACGTCGCGCATCTCGCACGACTTTCCCTGTCGCCAGACGAGGAGCAGAAACTCGCCGCCCAACTTGGCAACATTCTGGGCTACATCGAAAAATTGAAGGAGGCTGATGTCTCCGGCGTCGAGCCGACCGCCCACGCGTTTCCCGTCGTCAACGTGACCCGCGCCGATGAAGTCCGCCCCTCCATCTCCAACGAAGACGCGCTCCGCAACGCGCCCGCGCAGGCCAACGGACTCTTCATGGTGCCAAAGGTTGTGGAATAGCAACGTGAGCTCCGAATTTTACAGCGCGACCTTCCGAAGGGGGCAACATCAAACGCCGAACATCGAGCGCCGAACATCGAATGACTTGGCCGGGTCGCTCCTTCAGCGTTGGATGTTCGATGTTCGATGTTCGATGTTGCCACTTTTCAATTTCCCATGTTGAACCAGCTCACCGTCTCTGAACTCACCGCCAAGCTCGCCCACCGCGAAGTCTCCGCCCGCGAAACCATGCAGGCGTGCCTCGACCAGATCGCGCGCGTGGACGGACAGATTCACGCCTTCCTGAGCCACAACGCCGCCGACGCGCTCGTCCAGGCGGAGGCCGTTGATAAGTTGATCGTCGGTGGCGCAACGCTCGCGCAGAAGCCGTTGCTCGGCGTTCCTCTTGCCGTCAAGGACGTGCTCGCTGTCAAAGGCCATCCGCTGAATTGCGCCTCCAAAATTCTCGGCAACTTCATCTCGCCTTACGACGCGACGGTGATAGAAAAGCTCAAGGCGGCCGGTGCCATTATTTTCGGCCGGCTGAACATGGACGAGTTTGCGATGGGCAGCTCGACGGAAAATTCCGCGTTCGGCCTCACGCGGAATCCGTGGGACACCTCGCGTATTCCTGGTGGTTCGTCCGGCGGCTCGGCAGCAGCGGTCGCGGCGGACGAATGCATCGCCAGCCTCGGCTCCGACACCGGCGGCTCGATCCGCCAGCCGGCGGCGCTGTGCGGTTGCGTGGGTTTGAAGCCGACCTATGGCCGCGTGTCTCGCTACGGACTGGTCGCCTTCGCGTCATCGCTCGATCAGATCGGACCGTTCACCAAGGATGTTCGCGACTCGGCCATTTTGCTGGAAGCATTGAGCGGCGTTGACGCGCGCGATTCCACGAGCGTGGCGCAACCCGTGCCGAATTACGCCAGCGCGTTGTCCGGCGACATCAAAGGTTTGAAGATCGGTCTCGCCAGGGAATACATGATCGGCGGCCTTGATCCCGAAGTGAAGGCCGCCGTGGATGCCGCCGTGAAGCAGTTGGAAAAACTCGGCGCGGAAGTAGTCGAGGTTTCATTGCCGCACACCGATTACGCCGTGGCGACTTACTACATCATCGCGACTGCCGAAGCCTCGGCAAATCTCGCGCGGTTCGACGGCGTGCGCTACTGCGCGCGCGGTGAGGGCAAGGATCCGATTGAGATGTACGGCCAGACGCGCGGCGCGGGTTTCGGTCCCGAAGTGAAGCGGCGCATCATTCTCGGCACCTACGTTCTGAGCAGCGGCTACTATGATGCCTACTATCTGCGCGCCCAAAAAGTTCGCACGCTCATCCGCAACGATTTCCTGAAAGCGTTTGAAAAAGTGGATGCCATTGTCACGCCCACCACGCCGACCGCTGCGTTCAAGGCCGGCGAAAAATCCGGCGATCCGTTGCAGATGTATCTATCGGACATCTTCACCATCTCCTGCAATCTTGCAGGCATCTGCGGCCTGAGCCTGCCGTGCGGATTTACAAAATTGCCGAAGCTGCCCATCGGTCTGCAACTGCTGGGCAAGCCCTTCGGTGAAGAAACGATTTTGAAAATCGCGCACGCTTATGAGCAAAGCACCGGCTGGCATAAGGAAAAGCCTTTGCCCGCGCACTGAGGCGGAACGTCCGACGCAATTGAAAGCGCCGCCTGTTGATTCCAAATGAACCCGACCCGCTTGAAAAAATTGATCCGTCCGCTCGTCCAAAAGCTGCATGCTTATGTTCCCGGCGAGCAGCCGAAGATTCCGGGCTTGATCAAGCTCAACACGAACGAAAATCCTTATCCGCCCTCGCCGCACGTTTTGAAAACCGTGCAGGCGGCGGTGGACGGCCGGCTGCGGCTCTATCCGAATCCGACAGCGGAGCGGTTGCGCGCGAAACTGGCGCGGCTGCATCGCTGCACACCGGATCATCTCATCATCGGCAACGGTTCGGATGAATTGCTCGCGCTGGCGGTGCGGACGTTCACCGAACCGAGCCCAAAGTCCAGGGTGCAATATTTCACGCCAAGCTATTCGCTGTATCCGGTGCTGGCCGACACGCATGGCGCGGCAAAAAATCCCGTGCCGCTCAACCCGGATTTCAGCATGCCTGGGCTGCCCGGACTAAAACGCGGACAGGTCTGGGATTTCAACGCCGCCTTGACCTTGGTAACGACGCCGAACGCTCCGGGCGGGCGTGGCTATCCGACAGCGGAATTAGATAAATTCTGCCGCGCGCAGCAGGGCGTGGTTGTCTTGGACGAAGCCTACGTGGATTTCGCAGACGAAAATGCGCTGAAACTCGCGCTGAAACATCCGCACGTCCTCGTCTCGCGAACGTTCTCGAAGGCGTATTCGTTGTGCTTCCAGCGTGTGGGTTATTTTGTCGGCCATCCTGACTTGATCGCCGCACTGCACAAGATGCGCGACAGCTACAATGTCAACGGCCTGGGCCAGATTGCCGCCGAAGCGACGTTGGATGATTTGAAATATTACCGCGCGAACTTCCGCCAGATCCTCACGACGCGCGAACAGTTAAGCCGTCAGTTGACCAAGCTGGGATTTCGCGTGCTGCCCAGCCAGACCAATTTTATTCTCACCCGGCCGCCGCTGTTTCCGGCCGAGCAATGGCTGCAAAAATTGCGCGACCGGAAAATTCTCGTGCGCTGGTTCGGCGCAAAGGAGGTGCGGGATTATTTGCGCATCACCATCGGCACCCCGGCGGAAGCGGAGGCGTTGGTGCGGGCGGTCAGCGCGATCGCTGCGGAAGGCGGCTAAACGAGCGTGGATCAAGGATTGACAAAGGGTGGCCGGGATTTATTTTCGCAGGCGTCAGTTTGGCGTGTTCGTCTATCGGCTAGGACGTGGCCTTCTCAAGGCTGAAAGACGGGTTCGATTCCCGTACGCGCTACCAAACCCACTTCTGACCAATAGAATCAAGGATTTAGTGAGTTTTTAAGGTTTTCAAAACTGCTTACTGCTAACACTAACTGCTAACAAGTCTGCCAATTTCAAAGATGTTCGCAGAGGTTTTACCATGTTTCAAATGCGGCGACTGCTCGCACTTGTGAGCCTGCGTCAAAGCTTGTTGAACTGTGCAAACTTTGGATCAAACGGCATTCCCCCCGCTTTCTGTCTCGCTCGTTAGTGGGTTCGGTATGCGGAGCAGGCACTTCGGACATCATCAATTGAAACCGACTTGCCTGAGTTTCAGCAAGGTGTTGTGCGTATTTAAAGTCTGAAAGCAGTGTGTGTGCTACCCATAATGCGAGTGCGTCCGCCGCGCCATCCGGCAGTATGATGTAACGGGTAAAACTTTCCGCGAGCTGAGTAAGTACTTCTGCCCCTTCTACCGACTCTGCCCACAACTCGATTTCCGGGAAAACCACCGCGCTACCCTGCAACACTTGCTTTGGCTTTGCGGCTTTGCTTTGTGGTTTCGATTCTACCTGTTCCACTTCTGGTACGTCACGAAGTTCGGTTGATTCAAGTAATGATGCCTTCATCGTGTTGTCTCCATTGATTTGGGGTTAAAAAAGAAAATTATCTGCCGGGTGCCGGTATCTCGCGTGCCGTCCGGCATCCGCACGAATTGCGAGCGTGTCCAAGTCGCGTCATCTGCGCCAACGCTCACGGCATAACGAAAAAATTTCCGCACTTTTTCTTCTGGCTGGCCTGCCACGAAAAACCACCCATGCAAACTTTTGCCGCCGCTGTGAACCGCACAAACTAGCGGCGCGTATCCAGCCAAGTGAATCAATAATGCGGCGTGTTCGTCGGCTGTGCCGGTGTCGAATTCGCAAATCAGAAAACGTCTTGGCCCGGTGTTGCTTAAACTGTGGCGGCTCGGCTTGCCCTGTTTGGTCAGGCCCTCAATCGCAGACATGGGCGACGGGACGATTAACGCCAGCGTGGACATTTCCTCGCGCCAATCCTCGCGAGGCTTAGTGTCAAAAACACAGTTGGACTTACCGCAACAAAGCAGCGGGTTGCCCGGGAACAGTCGATCAATTATTGCGTCGGTTTGCGTTTCCTCGTCCTCAAGCCGAACTGGTGAAAGCTCCCTGAGATCAGCGAGTCCGCCACCATCGAGAATAATTGCCGCACGCCGTTCTTGGTTTATCTTCGGCCATTTTGGGCCGGATTGGACTCCCACCGATTTGCCGTCTGGTCGCCATGCACAACCGATGGAGTTTTGAACGGCGGAAACAATTTCAGAACGTGGAACGTGTCTGCCACAATTCACAACCTGACTTTCGAGCAGGCGCACAATCTCAATGGCTGGCAAATGGGCATGAAGCTGTCGGGCTACACTAAACAGCCATGCATGAACGCCTTCACCCGCACTAGGCACGGTCGCAATCGAATCCAAGAGCCAGCGCGGAAGCTCGGCGGATGGCTTGAAGTTCACACGTCACCTCGCAACAATTGGCGGCGTGTTCTTTTTCGATAGCTGCCACGGCGCAAAATGATTTCGACGCGGCGGAGCGTAGAGCGTGGACACTTGGAACGGCGTAAGTACGATTTCAAACTTGCACCCCGCCTTCCTTCGCTGTTCCTTTCTGTCCGCAATTGGCGATGAAATCCAGAACCGATGAGAGTAAAAAAAGTTTGGTGCCTTTAACCTGTCCCGGTTCGCGGATGGAACGGCTTTGGATTCGCCCTTTGCCAGCCAACTCGTAAAGCTTGCTCCGGGAGATGCCTGAATAAAATTCAACGCCACCATTCCGAGGGGGGCGAATCCAAACGGGTAATCCGTTGGATTGATGATCCGAGAGTAGTTCCCGCGCTTTAGCTGGCACAGGCCTTGTGGTTTGCTGATCTTGGTTCGTTGAAAGCTGTTTTATTTGTTTCATTACGGACATGCTGGCATGTCCGTGACTTCATGCTTTCCCTTACTTTTTTGAAGATTTGTTCGGAGATTTCGCGAGGCGCTTAACCGCCTTCCTCAACTGATCTTTGATGCCGTCCCGAATGTTGGAAATGCGAGTCTTCTCCGTCACTGTTTTTTGTGCGCCCTCACTATTCGAATGGTTTGCCCGGTATTGGCCGATCTTTGATAAACTCGGGCTGTTTTCAGGATGCCCGTTGTAATCTGCGAGCAACGTACACCAACCCACTTCAAACCATTCTTGCCACGAAAATTCAGAAAACTTTTCGAGTCGCATTGCTCGATCTTTCCATTCTGGCAGTGCACCGGAATCGCAAAGCATTCGCTCCATTGCGGGATTCTTGCTTCTATAAGTTTCGAGGCGGCAGAGCAAGGGCATGGCCGTTTTCACAGACAATTTATCTGAGTGGATTCGGCTAATGGCTGCTTCGCTGAATGGTGCGTCGCAACCAAGTTCGATTTCTTTGACTATCCGTTTGTGATTGTCCCCGAATGGCTCTTTCCGAGCTTTCAAAAATGGCCATAGAAAGCTGCTGCGGGCAACCTTGCTAACCAAGGCTGGTTGTTCAACTGCGAGAGTGCTCAAAGTGGTAGTGGCTGAGGTCGCGACTTCAGCGAGGGCCGCAAGCCCTTCTACATTTCCTTTCAATGCTAAACTTTTCAGATGGCCCAATGCTTCCTTCACCGTTTCCCTAGATGCCTCAACGGCATAATCACGCCAACTGGTGTTAGGTTTTGGCGAGCCTTTTCGTCTGACGTAGTCCCAAGTAAACTTGTGCGGAGCATAATCAAGCCAAGCCGCATTTTGATCATACATTGATGGAGCCGAAGATGGCGGTTTGTTTTGATCTAACCAAGCCTCCGTTGCTTGCGCGGCCTCGGTTGCGAACGCCGTGAATCCTGACCACGCGTCAGGCTCTGGAGTGGCCTTTTCCTTCTTCATTTTGATCCTATCGAGGGTAATTTTTTGATGGCAGCGCGGAGATTTTCCATTTCGTGATGGGTGTACTTGGCGTGTTCCCGCTCCGTCTTGTGGCCCGTCATTTTCATCCGCAACTCAGAGGACACGTTTTGATTGGCAAGCGCGGACGTGAAGCTGTGGCGCAAAGCGTGGAATGTGCGCCCTGAAAACATTTGAGAACCTGCCCCCTTTCTTGTTTGCAAATCCAAGCCCGCCTTCCGCATGATGCCCTTGAACGTTTCGGAAAGTCCCCGGCGTCCGCTGCCGCGTTGTATAACCAACTTCGGGAGGATGAAAACTTCCGGCTTGTCACTCCCCGCCAACTTGTTCAACCGCGCCAGCAAGTCAGGGTGGAGCGGGACGGTAACTTTCGCGCCGGTCTTGGCTTGCGTGTAAGTCAACGTTTCTTCGGCCAAGTCCAAGCCATCCCATTGCATCCGGCAGCAATCGGACAACCGCGCCCCAGTGAAATAGGCGACCAAGATTAACAGTTTCCATTCTCCCTCCGCCGTATCCACGAGCATCTTCACTTCCGCTGGCGTGAACGTGCCGCGTTCCATGCCTTCGGCTTCGGGGAGTTCCACGGCTTCGGCAGGATTGGTAGGAATCAAACCTTGGCGACGCGCAACGTTCAATGCCCCGCCGATGATCTTCACGTCAAGAATTACCGTCGCGGGCGAAAGGTTCTTGCTCATGCGATTAGTCAGAAAACGTTCCACGTCCGCCGCTGTCAGGCTCGTAAGCGGCTTGCTGGCGCGATTGCCCAGTGTCTTCAAAAACTCTGTGACGGCCACGCCATAGCGTTCCCCGGTGCTCTCAGCTTTCTTGTCGCACTTGCTGGCGAGCCAGGTATCGAAATGGGATTTGATGGAAACGGTTTGCAGAGTTTCGCCGATGTCTGCCCGCTTCATTATGTCCTTCAAGACTTCGCGGGCTTGGGCTTCCACGAGTTCGCCGCGTCGTGCGAGTTTGGATGCTCGCTCGTATTCCATCGCAACGGCAAAGGCGGAAGTGCGGTCTTCTTGTTTGGTGCTGCGGAGAATGCGCCTGCCATCGGGTCCGAAGTACGCAGCGTGCCAGTATTGAGAATCGGGGCGACGATGTATGCTTGCCATAATGCTGCTAACATTACTGCTAACGTCTGCCTATGTCAATATCGTTTTGTCCTGTCAACATTGAACGAGATGAATGTTACTGTTCTTGTGGAAACGAAATACGGGTTCGATTCCCGTACGCGCTACCAACCGCCTTGCTCCGGCTTTCACCGCACCCCGCCGCGCATCCCGTTGGAACAAGCGCTGGCTTTCGCGGAAGGCGTTGTCTATCGTGCGCCCATGTCAAAAGTCAGCGCCGGCCTGGTGATGTATCGCAAGCGGGATGGCCAGTTGGAATTTTTGCTTGCCCATCCCGGCGGTTCCTTTTGGAAAAACAAGGACGCCGCCGCATGGACCATTCCCAAGGGCGCGATCCGTCCCGGCGAGGAACCGCTGACTGCCGCGATCCGGGAGTTCCAGGAGGAGACCGGCTTCCAGCCCGTCGGCGATTATCTTCCACTCACGCCGATCAAACAACGGAGCGGTAAGATCGTCCACGCCTGGGCGTTTGCCGGCGACGGCGACGTTTCCAAAATCAAGAGCAACACGTTTGAGATGGAGTGGCCGCCCAAGTCCGGCCGCATCGAAACCTGCCCGGAAATAGACCGCGCGGGCTTCTTCCAACTGGCCGAGGCCAAAAGAAAAATCATGCCCGCGCAGTTTCCGCTGCTGGAGGAACTGGAGAAACAACTCCAGCCAGCGCCCTAGCCATTACTTCAACCACGCCGCGATTTTTTCGCCCGCCCAGATTTCCTTCATCGGCTGGCGTTCGCGCACAGCGGCGAATTTGTTTCCCTGCACCAGCACTTCCGTGATCAGCGGACGGCTGTTGTAGTTCGACGCCATCACCGACCCGTAAGCCCCCGCGCTCATCAGCGCAAGGTGGTCGCCCTCGATGAATTTCGGCAGCGGCCGGTCCTTGCAGAAGAAATCGCCAGATTCGCAAACGCCGCCGACGACATCGGACGTCACGACCTCGCGATGCTTGTCCACGAGCGGAACGATTTCGTGATAGGCGTCATAAAACGCGGGGCGGATCAGGTCGTTCATCGCCGCGTCCACGATGACAAAATTCTTCCGGCCCGTGCGCTTCACGTATTCGACGTGCGTGACGAGGATGCCCGCGTTGCCGGAAATGAAGCGGCCTGGCTCCATCACGATTTTCAAACCGAGCGGCTGGAGCAGCGGCAGCAGGCGGGCCGCATATTTGTCCGGCGTGAGAATGTCTTTCGCCGCCGCCGAGTTCCACCATGCCGGCGAGCCGCTCGCCAGCGCCGGCTTATAGACAATGCCCAGCCCGCCGCCGATGCTGAAAAATTCCAGGCCATGCCGCGCCTTCAATTTGGTCACGAGCGGCAGCATTTTTTTCACCGCCGTCTCGAACGGCGTCGTCTCCGTGATCTGCGAGCCGATGTGCATCTGCACGCCGCGCAGCCGCAGGTTTTTCAACTTGCTGGCGCGGGCATAGACGCCTTCGATCTGCTCGAACGCGATGCCGAACTTGTCTTCGTAGGTGCCGGTCGTGATTTTGGAATGGGTCTTGGCCGCCACGTTTGGATTCACGCGTACGGACACGGGCGCGATTTTTTTCAAGCGCGCCGCGACCTGGTTGATGCGTTCCAATTCCGGCTCGCTCTCCGCGTTGAAGCAATAAACATTCTTCTTCAAGGCGAACTCGATTTCCGCCGCCGTCTTGCCTGCGCCGGCAAACACGCATCGGCGCGGGTCGCCGCCGGCTTCGATCACGCGGTGCAGTTCGCCATCACTCACGATGTCAAAGCCAGCCCCCAGATTCGCCAGCGTCCGCAGCACGGACAGGTTGGAGTTCGACTTCATGGCGAAGCAGACGAGGTGATCCACCCGGGCCATCGCCTGATCCAGCTTTTGAAAATGGTCGGTCAGCGTCGCCTGTGAATAGACGTAGAACGGAGTACCGAATTTCTTCGCCAGCGATTCAATGGCGACACCTTCACAATACAGTTTGTTTCTAACGTAACGAAATCCATGCATCCAGACAGTTTAGGGATGGACGCGCCAAGTTCAAGAATTGGATTGGGTCGCGACGGAGTAATGCCGTGGTGGTGGTAGGGCGCGACACTCCGTGCGCGCCGCCCGCTGCGAAGTCGCGCCTCACCTGGTCTGTCACCACGAATAATGCACGGTGTAGGTGACGGTTTTTTCTTCGTCAGGCTTCACGTTCACGCGGAACTCAATCGTCTGCGCGTCCGACTTTTTGAATTCATCAGACTGCGCGGTGATCTTCCAGTTGTTCCAGCGATAGAGATGTTCCACCACACGGAATTGCACCGGCTCTTTTTTTCGGTTGCGGAGTTTGATCTCGAAGGTTTCATCCAGCCACTTGTCGGCGCGGTCGGTTTTGAAATCCGTCTGCTTGCGTTCGCCCACCAGGTCAAAAGAATTGCCGGTGGTCACGCGGATCGTTTCGTTGCGGGGCGTGTGGTCAATCCGATCCTCGCCAGTGAACTCCAACTGGCCGTCGTCGTTGCTGCGATAAAAGCGCAGCTTGCCCTTGGGCAGGGCGACGCCCAGATGGTTTGTGTCCGCGTTCACAAACTCGCGCATCACCGTGACCTTCTTGTTGCCCTGGCTGCCGTAATTGCGGTCATTGTTCAACCCGCCGTAAAAAGCAAAGCCCTGCGCGCCGTCATAAACGTAAATGACCGGCGCTTTCACCCCCGTTGCGCGGACGAACTCAACCTGTTTCGTCTCGCGGTCGCGCAACGTCGTGGGCCGCGCCAGCGTGTAGAGATGAAATTCGTCGAAGGATTTTTCCGAAACCACCGGTTCACCCGCTCCCATCGGAGCCGCCATTGCCATCGTATACACCCTGACACCGAGGTTGGAATCCGCTTGAATCTTCTGCACGTCCCCCGCCATCAATTTGATTTTCGCGTCGCGGAAGCTGGTGCCGCTCTCATTTTTCACCGTGACCCAGCCGATCAAATCCACCAGGTCGCCCGTCTCCGGTGCCACGAGATTGTAGTCCGCCGCCCAGGTGAACCCGCCCGTGACGTAGCCGATCTGCGCGTCGAACTTGGCGGTTTGCTCCGACTTGATGAGCCAGTTGAACGAAGGCTTCAACACCGTGTCGTCGCCCAGGCTGGGAAACAACGGCGTGCCGGGCAGCGTGAACTGCAACCGTCCGTTCGCCTCGATGATCGGCTGTTCCGCGCCGGCACCGGGCACGTAGCCGCTGCGGATGATCTTGCCGGGAATCCGTTCGCGCGTCTCGGTGTTGTCCTTCATGCGGTTGATTTCAAAGTCAATGGTCTTACCCTCGAACAACGACAGCAGCAGTTCCTGCGACACCGGATCGTTGCGATAATTTTGTTCGAGGATTTGAAACGCGCGCTTGCCGGCGGGATCGCGCAGGATCACGGAGTCTGGCTCGACGTGCGCCGTGGCGTTGCCGAAGCGGACTTCGTTGACGCCGGCTTTCAAGTCGAGCGGCACCGTGTCGCGCACGACGGCAAAGTTCTGGTTGTAGATGGTGAGCGCCGGTTGGGCGAACGCCGGCAGCGCTGCCGCACCGAGGGAAAGGAAGGTGAGGATGATTTTCATTTTCATAGTGGTCCGTTGTTTTCGATACATAGCCGAAAGATTGGACGGCGTCGCGGGAAAAATGCTCCAGAAAAGTGGTGATGGCACGCCGCGATTTAAGCCAAACCAGAATCCGGCGGTTGAGGACGCGGTTCCGTGAAATTGCAATTTGACCCGGCCCCGGTGCGTTGCTAGCCTTTCGCCCCGTTTCATCGGGATTTATGCGACATACGATTTCAGTTCTCGTGGAAAACAAGTTCGGCGTGCTCACGCGCGTGGCCGGACTGTTCAGCGGGCGCGGTTACAACATTGACTCGCTCAACGTCGCTCCGACCCATGACGCGACGGCCTCGCGCATGACCATCCTGACGCACGGCGACGACGCCACCATCGAGCAGATCGTCAAGCAGCTCAACAAGCTGCCCGACGTGCTCAAGGTGCAGAATTTCCGCGAAGGCGAATACGTGGATCGCGAACTGGTGCTGGTGAAAGTCGGCGTGGATTCCAAGTCCCGCGCCGAGGTGATGCAGATCACGGACATTTTCCGCGCGAAAATCGTGGACGTGCAGCCGAAGTCGCTGACGATTGAAATCACCGGCAACGAAAGCAAGGTGGAAAAATTTCTCGACCTGATGAAGACGTTCGGCATCAGCGACCTCACCCGCACCGGCAAGGCCGCGATGCCCAGGAAGTGACGCGTGACAAGTTTTCCGGCCATCAACCATCAACTAAAAACCAGCAGCTAAATTTATGTCCAAAGTCTATACCGACAAAGACGCCGATCTCGGCGTGTTCAACAACAAAACGCTGGCGATCCTCGGCTTCGGCTCGCAGGGCCACGCCCACGCGCTCAACCTCAAGGACAGCGGCCTCAAGGTTCTCATCGGACTTTACGAAGGCAGCAAATCCATCGCGGTCGCCCGTGAAAAGGGTTTCAAGGTCGTCACCACGGCGGAAGCGGTGAAGCAGGCGGACGTCATCATGGTGGCGCTGCCCGACACCAAACAGGCCGCGTGCTACAAGCAGGACATTGAGCCGAATTTGACCAAGGGCAAGACGCTGGTGTTCTCGCACGGCTTCTCGATTCATTTCAAGACCGTCGTTCCGCCGAAGAACGTGAACGTCATCATGGTGGCGCCGAAAGGTCCCGGCCACACCGTTCGCCGCAATACGTCGAAGGCAAGGGTG
>JANYDP010000395.1 GCA_025363535.1 Verrucomicrobiota bacterium
CGCGAGCAACGGCTCGGCGTTCATGTCATCGCACCAGAGCAAGAATTCATAAAGCCCAAGTCCGTCCGTCGAACGATAACCCCACGGACACGGATGGCCGTGGCGCTCCTCGATCGGGCCAAGTGTTTTCTTCCAGTCAAAGCGCGTCTCAATCGTGTCGCCTTCAAGGTAATTGCCGCCGGGGAAACGGAGAAATTTCGGCTTCATGTCCACCATCATCTGCATCAAATCTTTTCGGAAACCATTCGGCTGGTCGTTCCACGTCGGTGGAAAAAGTGAAATCATTCCCAGCCAGATGGTGCCGGGATGATCCAAGGTGATGACGAAACGCGCCTTCGCCGTGGGCACTCCCCTGCCCGTCTTGAGCGTCACGAAATATTTTTTCCAGCCGGTTGCGAGGCCGAAAATTTTTTCGGAGGCGAAAACCGTTTTGCCGTCGTTGCTCACAATGGACACCGTGAGTAGGCCGGAGAATTTTTCATCCACGCGGGCGAAAATGGTCGCGGAATACTTTGTCGCCGGCTGAACGGGAATTCCCCAGTAGCCCTCATTCGCCACGCCGGCCGGATGATTTTTATCGGCCTTGGTGACTTCCACCCGCAGGCTGGCCGTCAGTTTGTCGTTGTAGGCATTGGCGGAATCCAGCGTGAGGGTCGCGGCGGAATTATCATCGCTCACCGCCGACCAGTGGACGGGCGTCTTGTCGTTGTCAAGAAACGCGCGGTTTTGCAACAACTCGGCGTAAAGCCCGCCGTCGTAGTTGTGGTTGATTTCCTCAGTCATCAGCCCGGCGAACAGCGGGCTGACCATGCCGGTGGATTTGCCGGCGTCAACGGTGAAGGTTGGATGGACCGCGTGGCAGGCAACTGCGGCGGCGGTAGAGGCGAGGAGTGTCGTGAGTTTTTTCATGGATGGTGGTTAAAGCGTTTCCAAATGATGGATGATGAATTTCTAAATGAGAAGGGTTGTTTGGATTTCCGTTTCACACCTTGTTGATTGATCACCGGAAAATATCCTGCGCGAAGTGATACAAGCTGTTCCGCCAGTGCGTCGGCTCGTGCGCGTTGCCGTCCACATGCCAGACGTGCGGCACGTCGTTCGCTTTCAGATACGCGTGGACGCCCTGACTGATGTTAATCAGGCCGTCCTTGTTGCCGCAGGAGAGGAACAGCAGTTTTAACTTTTTTGCTGCGGCGACATCGGGAAGCAATTCCGCCGGCGGCTTCGTGTTCGGCGCGGAGGAAAATCCACCGATCCACGCAAACGTGTCGAGATGCGTCAGGCCGAAGTTGAGCGATTGCCCGCCGCCCATCGAAAGGCCGGCAAGCGCGCGGCCCTCTCGCGATTTTTCAACCGAGTAACGCGACTCAATTGCGGGAATCACATCATCCAGCAAATCGCGCTCGAACGTCGCGAACGCGGGAGCAGCGGCAAAAATATTTCCCTCAGGGCGGTCGTTTTTTTGCGCGCGACCGTTCGGCATCACGATAATCATTGGCACGGCCTTGCCATCGGCAATGAGGTTGTCGAGGACCACATCCGGCGTGGCAAAACGTTCCCATTCCGTCTCATCGCCGCCGATGCCGTGGAGCAGATACAGCACGGGATATTTTTTATCCGGCGAATAACCCGGCGGCGTATAGACGTTCAGCTTCCGTTTTGTGCCAACCGTTTTGGAATCGTATTCGATCATTTCCAGCTTGCCGTGCGGAATGTTTTCACGCTTGTCGGCAAATCCCTTCGGCGGTTCAGCGAATGCAGGTTTATCGTCGGCGTTGAGTGCGATTTCGCGGCGATACGGGACGCGCGGGATGCGCGGTTCTTTGACAGGCGCATTGGTCGCAGCGACCGGCTGAGCCTCGACAAATGTTGCTGTAAAAAACAACGTGCCGACTAAAAATATGCGAAGGTTCGTGATCATTTGGAGATGGATTTATTTAATGGTTGATCGGATGCAGTTCAGAATTGAGCGAAACTTCGCCGCCGGATTTCAATTCGATTTTTGCGGTAAAGTTGCCACATCGCAGCGCGACAGTTTTTTTGCCGCCGTGAATGGATTTAATTTTCGCGCTGGTCAGGTTGCCGCCGCGCCAAGTCACGTCCACTTCAAATCCGTCGCGGGCGCGTAATCCTTTCACTCTGCCGTCCGGCCAGGCTTTCGGCAGCGCAGGCAGCAATTCGATTTCGCCGGGATGGCTCTGCATCAGCATCTCCGCAATGCCCGCTGCGCCGCCGAAGTTGCCATCAATCTGGAACGGCGGATGCGCGTCGAACATGTTCGGATAGGTGCGCTCGGAGCTGATGAGAAATTTTAGAATTTCGAAAGCATGGTCGCCGTCGCCCAGATGAGTCCACAGGCAAATGCGCCATGCCGTCGCCCAGCCAGTCGCTTCGTCGCCGCGAATCTCCAGCGATTTCTTCACCGCCGCCGCCAAGTCCGGCGTACCGCGCAACGTGATGTCGCGGCCCGGATACAAACCGTAGAGATGAGAAACGTGGCGATGATGCAGATCAACGCCGGGATTCATGTCCCAATCTTCCAGCCATTCCTGCAACTGACCGGCGCTCCCGATTTGGTTCGGTGCCAGCCGGGCGCGCGTGGCGGCGAGTTGTTTGCGGAAACTTTCGTCCACGCCAAGAACCTCCGCCGCCTTGATCGTGTTGGCGAAAAGGTCGCGCAAGATTTGCATGTCCATCGTCGGCCCGGCGCAGACCGCCGCACCCATCGGATGACCATTCTCCGGCGAGATGGACGGATTGGTGACGAGCCATTGGTGCTTCGGCTCTTCCTGCAACGTGTCGAGGAAAAACTCCGCCGCGCCTTTGAGCACCGGGTAAACGCGTTTCAAATAATCCTGGTCGCCACCGAACTCAAAGCGATCCCACAGTTGCAAACACAACCACGCGCCGCCACTCGGCCACATGCCCCAATTCGGCCCGTCAATCGGCGCGGAAGCGCGCCAAATATCCGTGTTGTGATGCGCCACCCAGCCATGCGCGCCATACATTTTTTCCGCCGTCCGCACGCCCGTCACGGCGAGGTCGTTCACCAGCGCGATCAACGGCGTCACGCACTCCGCGAGGTTGCCGGACTCGGCGGGCCAGTAATTCATTTCCGTGTTGATGTTGATGGTGTATTTGCCGCCCCACGGCGGGCTTTTGCTTTCATTCCACAAGCCCTGCAAACCGGCGGCCTGCCCGCCCGGACGCGAACAACTGATCAATAAATAACGGCCGAACTGATAATAAAGCGCCGCCAATTGCGGATCATGACCTTCGTTGAAATGCGCGATGCGCTTGTCCGTCGGCAACTGCATCGCGTCGCTCTGACCGAGGTCAAGCGTCACGCGGTTGAACAACGCCTGATAGTCTGCGAGTTGAGCCGAGCGC
>JANYDP010000404.1 GCA_025363535.1 Verrucomicrobiota bacterium
CTTGTAACACCTGAAACATATCCAAGTTCGGTATTGGTAACTGAAGATGCACTTATAACTCCTGAACCATCTGATTGAAGAGCTCGGTTAGCTGTAAGAGCAGCTAATTTGCTGAGAGCAATGGCCGCAGAAGCGTTAACAAACTCGCGCGCCACGAACGGCTCCACCCGCCGCCACACTTCCGCTTCGGTGACGGTCTGCAGACAATGGGGTGAGGGAAAAAAGCAATAATCCGAACACGGTTTATAGGGGCACGGTTTGCCTTCCACCCATTCGGCCTGCGGATGCAGGGGCGCAAACCATTCCGGCAACTGCGGGCCGAAAATGGTGAACGTCGCCACGCCCGCCAGCGCCGCCAGATGGCCCGGCCCGGAATCATTGCCGATGAACGCGGCGGCGTGATCCAGCAGCGCCAGCAGTTCGGTGGTGCTGCGTGGCACGGTCACATTTTTTTCCCCCGCTGCGAGCCACCAGTCGCGCTGGTCGGGATCGCAGGCGATCCGCACCCGGTAATTTTTTTGGCGGAGCCGCGCCGACAGGCCGTGATAGCGCTCCAACGGCCAGACCCGCACAGATTGTTTGGCCCCGCTGTGCAGCAAAATTTCCGTGCGCCCCAGGCTGCGGATTTCGGGGGCCAGATTCTCCCGCCGGGGCAGATCCATGTCCAAAGCCCGGCCCAATACGCGCCAGTATTCGTAACGATGTTCCGCCGGTTCCGGACGCTCCAGCGGACGGGTCAGGAAAATTTTGCTCGTTAGCCGGGGAAAACCGAGGCGTTCATGTGCGCCCGCTAGATTGAGCAGCAGATGATCGCGCGGATCCCAGCGCGCCGACAACCCCACGTCAAACCGGCTGCGGACGAGCTCCCGCCGCAGCCGGAATAATTCCCGCCACGGCCAGTTGTGCAGTTGATATTTGCCGGTGAACGCCGTCCACGGCGCGAGAAAAGGAATCACGCGCACCTCGGGCCAGAACCGGACGGACAAGTCCTGCCAGGCGGGCCGGCAAACCAGGGTGACATCGTAATGCTCGCTGGCCGCGCGCAGGAACGGCGTGGCGATGACGAGATCGCCCATGCCCCACAGTTCCACGACTAGCAGCCTCGGTTTCATTGCAGCGGGGCAGCATGAAGAAGCCCGGTGGAAGAAGCAAACCCGTTTCAATCGGCGTTGGCGACGCGGGACGACAGCCACTCGTCATAGACTCCGTGGCCATGCCCACGTTGCGCAAACCCGTGGCCGTCGAAGTTCTGTTGGCTGAAGTGCTGCGTGTATTGGACCAGCGGTGATTTTGAAAACGGGGCTACTGCCCGGCTGCCGTCTGATTCTTCCACACATACCGCGCCAGCAGCACCCGCAGCACCGCCGTCAGCGGAATCGCCAGCACGCCGCCCAGCAATCCACCGAGCAGCGTCGTGCCCGTCATCACCGCGATGATGATCGCCAGCGGATGCAGCCCGACGCGACCGCCCATGATGCGTGGCGAAATGAAAAGTCCTTCCAGCGATTGCACCACGCCAAAAACCCCCAGCACCAGCAGCGGATGCAACCAGTCGCCAAACGTAACGACCGAAATGACCAACGTCGTCCCGCAAATGGTAAAGGCACCGAGGAATGGAATCATCGTCAGCACCAGCGCTGACGCGCCGATCAAAATTGCGTACGGCAGTCCGATGAGGAGAAAGCCCGTCGTGTACAGCACCGCGTCGCACATCGCCACCAGCACCTGGCCGCGAAAGAATGCGACGAGATAGCCGTTGATCGCCCGCAGCACGAACACCAGCTCGTCCTTGAATTTGGAATCGGCCACCGGCAGATAATCCGTCCATTGTGATTCAATGCCGCGCCGTTCCAGCAGCAGATAAAAAACATAGACCGGCACCAGCGCCAAACCGGCCAGAAAACCAAACCACGACGCGACGCGTCCCACTTGACCAAACAACCAGCGTCCCGCCACCGGCAAGGCGTTGGCCAGCCAATCCTTCGCTGTCTGCACGGTTTTTGGATCCAGGGTTTCCGTGAACGCGACGGGTGAGTTGGTAGTCGCCATCAGAGAAAACGCTTCGCCATTCGTTGCAATGACCGGAGATTCCGGCACCACGGCGCGTGGAAAAAAACGTTGCAAGATGGGCGGCGGGGTGGGATTCCAATGCTCCAGCCGATTCTGCAATTTCGCCGCATACTCCGGCACGCGTTTGACCAGTTGTCGCGTTTCGCTGACGAGCGACGGCGCCACACTGCCAAACCCTGCCGCCAAAATCAGCAAGGCCAGGCCGAACACGCAGACAATCGCCTTGGCGCGCGACAATCCCCATTTTTCAAAACGATCCACCACCGGATCGAGCAGGCAGGCGAGTACGCCGGCAATCGCCAACGGCCACAGCACGGGCGAAAAAACCTGGAGCAACTGACCCAGCCCCCAGACGATGCCCGCGACCAGCGCCACGAGTGTCGCGATGGCCAACCCGGTCAGGGCGAGCCAAATGACGCGGGCTTGTTTTGCGGTGGGCGGAGGGAGCGGCATGAAATTAAAAATGGCTGGCCAATCCCAAATCGCCCGCGCCGAACATTTTTAATTTGGCATTTCGCATTGTAAATTTAGCTGCCGAGCTTCTTTGACTTCTCCGCCGCAGCGCGCACGGCGCTCATCACGGTGCCGCGCAACTTTCCCTTTTCCAGTTCGTGCAAACCTTCAATCGTCGTGCCGCCGGGACTCGTGACCATGTCCTTGAGCGCGCCGGGATGCTGGCCGGTTTCCAAAACCATTTTCGCTGCACCCAAAACGGTTTGCGCCGCCAGCTTCGTTGCCACATCGCGCGGCAAACCGCTGGCCACACCGCCGTCACTCAACGCTTCGATGAAAAGATAAACATACGCCGGACCGCTCCCGCTCAGACCCGTCACGGCGTCGAGTAAATTTTCTTTCACTGGATACGCCACGCCGACCGCCGCGAAAAGTTTTTGCGCGAGCGCACCGTCTTCGGCGGTTGCGGATTTGCCGAGTGCAAACGCGCTGGCGGACGCGCCGACCAGCGCGGGCGTGTTGGGCATCACACGGATGACCTTCGCGCCCGGATTCAATCCGGCCTCCAATTTCGCCAGCGTCACGCCGGCCGCGATGGATACGAGCAAATGCTTGGCGGTAAAGGATGCTTTGATTTCGGCTAGCACTCCGGCGGTCTGGTCGGGCTTCACGGCAAGGATCAACACCTGCGCCCGCTCCACCACCTCGGCATTGGACTCAGTGATGGTTGCGCCCGTCTCTTTGGCGAAAGCCGTCCGCGCCTCAGCGTACACATCGCTGGCGATGATCTGTTTGCCGGGGACGAGTCCGGCCTGCACGAAGCCCTTGGCCAGTGCGGTGGCCATTTTGCCCGCGCCGAGAAACCCGATGGATAATTTTGCAGCCATGCCGCATTTTATCAGTTCAGCCCGGCAAGCTAAAGAAAAATGGAGCGGGCACGCCATTTCCGGCAAGTTACAATTGACGATGTAGGCGCGCTGGGGCAGAAAATGCCAGCATGGACACCACGGAAAACCGACCGGACTACTCTCTGCTCGACGCCTTTGACACGCCCATCCAGCGCCCACGCGCCTCGCTGCTCTACCAGTTCAGTCTCGTGCTCGTGACCGGCGCGATGCTGCTGCTGCCCTTGATTTATCTGGCGTTGGTGGTCGGCGCGGGGTGGCTGGTCTATTACCACGCGACTCACAATTGGGGGCCGATCATGGGACTGGGCGGATTTCGCAGCGGCGGGCGGATCGTGATTTTCAAGTTCTTGATTTACTTCATCCCGCTGTTTGCCGGATCGGTCGTGGTGTTCTTCATGTTCAAGCCGCTCTTTGCCGGGCGGCCCAAACGCGCGCAACCCTTGGCGTTGAATCCCTCGGACAATCCGCTCCTCTACGCGTTGATCGAACGCATTTGCAAAACCGTCGGCGCGGCTTCGCCAAAACGGATTGACCTCGACTGCCAGTTGAACGCTTCCGCCGGGTTTCGGCGCGGACTCTTCGGCATGTCGCCGAACGACATGGTGCTCACGATTGGCCTCCCCTTGGTTGCTAATCTGACCGCGCGAGAATTTGCCGGCGTGGTGGCCCATGAATTCGGCCACTTCAACCAAGGCGTCGGCATGCGCCTGAGCTACGTCATCGGCACAGTCAACCACTGGTTTGCACGCGTAGTTTATCAGCGGGATGCCTGGGACGTGGCGCTGGAACAATGGGCTGCGGAAGCGGAGGACGGTCGCGTGGCCATGATTATTTGGACGACA
>JANYDP010000415.1 GCA_025363535.1 Verrucomicrobiota bacterium
CTGCCGTGCTGGCGCAGGTGATGTATTACGTCCGCCGCCTGCGGCTGGGTTACGCAGATAAGATTGTCCCGCCGGTGATCTGCATCGCCGACGCCGACCTGGCGCTCTTCACCGAAACGTATCGTTGGAAACGATTTTACAGCAACGAAACCAAATACGACTGGGAACTCGCGCCCAGCCAGCCGGACGAAAAGCTCATTGCCGACATTGCAGCGGCGGCGGAGACGGAAGCCATCAAGGTCTTTGAAGTTCTCGACGAGGCAGAATACGAACAGTTCTCGCAACGTCTGGCACAGCATCGCACCACGCAGACGGAGTTTGATTTCCGCGTCAAGAAGCTCATCACCGAGGACAACTTCGAAGAGGTGTTTGACTACTGGAACAAGTGTTTTGGCGATGCTGTCCGCAACGGCACCAAGTCTTCCCGTTATTTTCTGTGCGACATCCAGCAGGGCCGTTCGATTTATGATCGCGCGGAAAACAAGGTGGTTTTCCTCATTGGCCCGGAGGAAAAGCGCGCCAAAAAAATCCTGCCGAAGGAATACGAATGGTTCTGGTCAAACTACGAGAAAGTCACCGACGCCACGACCGCTCGAAACATTCTCGCAAAGGTGGACCGCCTCACGGATGATCCCATTCGTCGCTTCACCGGCGAATTTTTCACGCCCGTGGCCTTCGCGCGCAAGGCGCACAGTTATCTTGAACGGGTCATCGGCGCGAAGTGGTGGACGAAGGGTTATCGCCTGTGGGACATGGCGGCGGGCACGGGCAACCTCGAATGGTTTCTCCCGGCGGACGCTTACAAAAGCATCTATCTCTCGACGCTTGCCGCCGAAGACGTGCAGCACTGCAAGCGGGTGTTTCCTGGTGCGACCGTGTTTCAATACGATTACTTGAACGACGACGTGGAGAGTGTGTTCGACGATCAATCGCTCTTTGATCGCGCGTGTAAGAGACCCCCGAACCTGCTGCGCGATCTTTACGATCCCAACATCAAGTGGATCATCTTCATCAACCCGCCGTTCGCCACGTCGCAAAAGGCGGGCTACTCCGGCGAAAGCAAGCAGAGCGTGAGCGACACGAAGATTCGCCCGCTCATGCACACGCAAGGACTCGGTGAAGTGTCGCGCGAACTGTTCGCGCAATTTCTTTTCCGCATCCGCCAGGAGTTCGCCGGCAAGGAAGCGCATCTCGGTTTGTTCTCCACGCTGAAATACGTCAACGCGAACAACGACCAGAAGTTTCGCGACCAGGTTTTCCAGTTTGGCTTTGAAGACGGCTTCGTGTTCTCGTCGGCAAACTTCTCCGGCACGCAGGCGGCGAATCCGTTTCCCATCGGCTTCCTCGTCTGGGATTTGAGGAAAAAGAAAATGCTCGAAGCACAAAAGCTGGAAGTCACCGTTCTCGACGATGACACCAGCAAGCTGGGCCGCAAGGTCATCGCCTCCGAACACCGCGACCGCTTCCTGAGCAAGTGGATTGACCGCCCGGAGGCGACGGAGATTTTTCCGCCGTTGGGCGGAGCAATTTCCGTCAAAGGCGGCAACGAAGACGTCCGCGACCGCGTGGCGCAGGGGTTTCTTGCGTCGCTCATGTGCAAGGGCAATGATGTGCAGAACTACAACAACGTGGCGCTGCTCTCCGGGCCGTACGTGAGTGCGGGCGCGTTGTCCGTGACGCCGGAGAACTTTGACAAGGCGATGATCGTCCATGCCGTCCGCAAGAACGTAAAGAAAAGCTGGCTCAATGACCGCGATCAGTTCTTGATGCCGGAATCAAAGCCGGGTGTGGTTTTCGTTCGTCAGTGCGTCGTATGGAGTTTGTTCGCAGATTCCAACCAGACCGCCTCGCTACGGAACGTCGCCTACAAAGGCAAGACGTTTCAAATCATCAACCATTTTTTCCCATTCAAACATTCGTTGGTGAAAAAGTGGGAAATCTCCGACTCCGACATCACCCATTCCGTTAAGCAAGACAACGCAGACCGCTTCGTGGCCGATTGGATTGCCTCGCAGAAGCTGGACGCCGGCTGCGAAGCACTGCTGGCGACCGCGACAGAGATTTACCAATCATTCTTCAAACACTTCAAAGACCTGCCGACCGCAAAGTTCAAAGTGGAACATTGGGATGCCGGTTGGTGGCAGATTCGACGCTGCCTCGTGGAAGCGGGATTGGAGCGCGAACGTCTCGCACAGCTTGACCAACTCAAACGCCCCCTTGGCGCAGCGATTGCGCGGGAAGCTGCCGCGTTGGGCATTGTTTCCGCCACTTGAATGGCCCCGCGTCCGGCGGTCGGTCACGCGATCACTTCGCGGCGCTCTCCCAACAGCTCAAGCTGCTCCTGACGTTTCTCCGCCAGCAGATTTTTTTCGGCAGCTTCGATCACTTTCACCAGATCGGCCGCTTCCAGCAGACGCGGCGCGGTCACGTAATCGGCACCCGCCGCGTACAGTTCGGGCAGGGTCGCGAGCTTTTCCGCGTGCACCACAATTTGCGCTGCGGGATTCAACTCGCGCAACTGGCGCAGCAGTTTGAAATTGCTCGCGCCCTTGAGCAACATGTCGGGCAACGTGCAGAGGATGAGTTGCGCATTGACGACGCCGGCGTGCAGCAACATATCGCGCTGACTGATGTCGCCATAGACCACCGACACACCGCGCCGCCGCAGTTGCTCGATAACGTGCGGGTTGAAGTCCACGACTTGAATCTCCTGCAACAGCGTTGGCTTGTCGCGCGTGATCTCCTCCAGCAGCGAACTGGCCGTCCAGCAAAAGCCGAGGATGAAAATACGTTTACCCTTCGCGGCTTCCTTGGTGGCGGTGCTGGCGTCTTTCAAATCCGGCCAGCCTAGTTGCTTCAACCAGATCGAGGTCTTGCGCAGCAGCACTTCGCTGCCGAAAATCGCGTACGTCGAATCCACCGCGAGAAAGGCGAACGCGATGGCCGCGATGTTGATGGAGTTCTCGGAGACATCCCCGCTGCGCCGGCCCAGCGTGAGCAACACCAGCGAGAGTTCGCTGAGTTGGCAGAGGTTGATGGCAGGCAGCAAGCTGATGCGATGGCCAAGCTTCATTTTATACAATGGCAGAAAAACCGTGAGCAGTCGGCTGCCGACCAGGAACAAACTAAACAGCAACATGTACAGCAGCAGGCTCCAGGTCGGCATGGGAATCGTCATGCCCAGGCTCACAAAAAACAGCGTGACAAAAAAATCGCGCAGGCTCGTCACCTTCGCCACCACGTCCAGCGTGTAAGGAAACGTGGAGACCATCACGCCGGCGATCAGCGCGCCCATCTCCGGCGAAAGCTGCAACTGCCCGGCAAATCCCGCCACGGCAAAACACCACGCCAACGCCCCAACCAGGACGAGTTCCGGTTGCCGCGCCACGCGATGAAAAACATGCGGCAACACAAACCGGCTCACCACATACGCCAGACCCACCAGCAGCAGCACCTTGCCGAACGCCGCGAACATGATCCCGGCGGCGGGATTTTTCAGATTCGGCTGGATGGCCAGGAACAGGATCGTGACCAAGTCTTGCAGCACCAGCACGCCGAGGGTGATGCGGCCCGCCAGCGTTTCCAGCTCGTGTTTGTCGTGAAGAATTTTGACGATGATGATCGTGCTGCTCATCGCCGCCGCGACGGCGAGATAAAACGCCTCAAGCCAGGTGCCGCCAAAACCGGGCAGCCGGAAGAACAGCCAGCCGAGCGCGATGCCGCCGAAGATTTGCACGCCCGCCGTGACGGAGATGGCCTTGCCGGCGCTGAACATTTTTTTCAAGTCCATCTCCAGCCCGATCATGAACAGCAGCAGCATCAGGCCGATGCTCGCAATGGTCTCGATGGAATGGGCCTCCGTCACCCACTTGAAGCCGTGCGGGCCGATAAGAAACCCCGCGAGCAAATAGGCCATCAGCAGCGGCTGTTTGACCAGATGACCGGCCACCGCCACCACCCACGCCGCAATGATGCACAAGGCAATATCTACAATAAGTCGCTCCACGCGCGCGGAGGATATTCAACCGCTGACCGCAGCGTCGAGATTGGATTTGAATCGGGTGGATTGCAGATTGCCAACCATTCATCTGACGCGGGTGATTACTTCTTGCTTGGGCCGGCCGGCGCTTCATGGCTAAATCCAGCCGTGCCGCAGTATAAAAAATATCGCCTGCCCGCCGCGCGTCATTCGCCCGGCAGCCAGTTTCAGTGGCTGCTCGTGATCCTCGCGGCCGCCGCGCTGGCGTGGGTCTGGTGGCACGCGCCCCAGCCGAAAAAATCATCGCCTAAAAAAAACCCCGCCGGACAAACCACCAATTCACTGAAGTCACCGCTCGTGACTCCGCCGGCGCATCCACCCGCAACCAAGCCGGCCACGAATGCGCTTGCCGCCGCGCCAATGGAAACCTCCGGCGGCGGTTTCCCGCGCCCGGCTCAGACTATTTTGGAAGCGCAACTCGGACTGGAGCGTCGGGGCATTTCGTCCGGCTCGCTCGACGGCAAGAGCGGCTCGCAGACACGCGCTGCGCTCAAGGCGTTTCAGTTGCAGGAAAAAATTCCCGCCACGGGAGAATTTGATGCCACCACGAAGTCCAGGCTGCTGCTGACCGCACCGCCGTTGGTGAATTACATCGTCACGTCCAACGACCTCGCGCGCCTGCAACCACTGGGCAAAACGTGGCTGGCCAAATCCCAGCAGACCCGGCTGGAGTACGAAACGCTTTTGGAATTGGTCGCGGAAAAAAGTCACACCCATCCCGCCTTGATCCGGCGGCTGAATCCACGCGTGGACTGGACGAATGTTTTCGCCGGCACCGTTTTGCAATTGCCGGACGCCAGCCGCGCGCCGCCGACGGTCAAAGCCGCCGTCGTTAAAATAAGTCTCGCCGAGAAGACGCTCGACGCGTTCGACGCCGACAATAATCTGCTGGCGCATTTCCCGTGCAGCATCGCCCAACGAGTGGAAAAGCGCCCGGTCGGGGAACTGCACGTCAAGGAGCTCGCGCCGGATCCGAATTACACCTTTGATCCGGCGGTGTTTCCCGAATCGCCCGAGGCGCAGTCGTTGAAGATGAAATTGATTTTGAATCCCGGCCCGAACAATCCCGTGGGCACGGCGTGGATCAGCCTGGACAAACCGGGCTACGGGATGCACGGCACGCCGAGTCCGGAGCTGGTGGGCCGCACGGAATCGCACGGCTGCTTCCGGCTCGCGAATTGGGATGCGCGCACGCTCCTCACGTTGGCGCGGGTCGGGCTCCCCGTGGCCGTCGAGCCGTGAGGCTGTCGGTGAGACGCCAGATCGCAGTTGACTTGGCCGGGCCGAGCGC
>JANYDP010000451.1 GCA_025363535.1 Verrucomicrobiota bacterium
ATGCCGTCGAAGCTGAAGCACAACACGTCGCCGACGGAGCCGACGCGCCTGCCGTTGAACGTGCAACCAAAGGCGTGCGCGGCATCTTCGATTACGCGGAGATTTTCCCGGCAGGCGAGCGCGTAAATTTTCTCGAGCGGCGCCGGGCCACTGGCGTAATGCACGGGCATGATGGCCATGGTGCGCGCCGTAATCCGCCGCGCGGCGTCTTCGGGATCGAGACAACCGGTTTCGCGCAGGACATCGCAGGCGACGGGCTTTGCGCCGGTGGCGGAGATGGCCTGGAACGACGCAACGAAAGTGAGCGCAGGCACCAGCACTTCATCGCCCGCGCCGATGCCGCAGGCTTGCACCGCCAGTTGCAGCGCGGTGGTGCCGGTGTTCACGCACATGACGTGGCGGTTCCCGCCAATGTATTGCGCGAGTTCCTTTTCAAAGGCATCCACTTCCGCGCCCATGCCGAGAAAGCCTTTGCGGAGCGCAGCGGACACGGCTTCGACATCTGCCTCATTCACGCTGGAGCGCGAGAGGCGGACGAGGGGTTTAGGGACTGATGAAGGATTCATGCGCAAGTTGCGGGGCAAAAGCGGCGGTGAACGCGCCGCAGTCCAGACACTGCGCGAGATTTGGACACGCCCGGCCGAGGCGCGAAGTGTGTGGACGGCGGTGGCTTTAGCACCGCTGTTTCATCGGCACGCATGGCGAAGCGGTTCGTCGAGTTCATTTCCATCGGTAGGCAATCCCCGGATCATCCGCCGCCTTGCGTTCCACTTCGTGCGGATCGTGCGGCAACGACGCGCAGTTCGCGAGCAACGCGGGCTGCGGCGAAACCCCGAGAAAGCCGGTCCACAAACCCGGCGGCACGGTGACGACGCTGTAATTGGTTTCCGGCCCGAGCAAAATTTCCTGAGTCAGCCCGCGCCGCTCGTCGTGAATCACCAGCCGCGCCGAACCCTGGATCACCGCAAGGTTCAAGGTCATTTGCAGATGCTTCTTCCACGCCTTGACCGCGCCGGGATTGACGACGGAAAAATAAATCTCCCCGAAGCCGCTGAAGTGCGCGTCGGTGGCTTTGAGCATGTGCATGACCTGGCCGCGCTCGTCGGGAATCTGCTTCAGCGGAGTGATGAGGACGCCGGGGATCACGGCTTGAGAATTTTCTGCGCGGCTTTTTCGTAGGCGCGGATCTGGCTAGTCGTGAGCTTCCAGGCGTCCGCGCCCTTGAGCCAGTTGCGATACCAGAGAATGGTCTGTTCGACGCCGTCGGCGAAATGCCATGTCGGTTGCCAGCCGAGTTCCTGGTGGGCCTTGTCGCAGTTGAGGTGCAAAAATTTCGCCTCGTGCAATGCGTTGGGATTCACTTCGCCAAAGACGGCTTTGCCTTTGCCCCAGACCTTCAACGTTTTTTCGACCAGTTCGCGGACGGTGCGGTTGGATTCCTTCGTCGGGCCGAAGTTCCACGCGCCGCGATAATACTCGCCATTCGCCGAGCCGAGGCGTTGCGCGAGTTGCAAGTAGCCGCTCAAGGGTTCCAACACATGCTGCCACGGCCGCGTGGCCACGGGATTGCGCACCATGATCGGCAAACGTTTTTCCAAGGCACGAATGCAGTCCGGGACAATGCGATCCAGCGCCCAATCACTGCCGCCGATGACGTTGCCGGCGCGGGCGGTGGCGGCGGCGAAACCGGCACGTTTTGAAAAATAAGATTCGTGGTAGGAGCTGAACACGAGTTCCGCCGCCGCCTTCGACGCGCTGTAAGAATCCGGGCCGCCCAGTTCGTCGGTCTCGCGATAGCCCCACGCCCATTCCTTGTTGCGATAGCATTTGTCGGACGTGATGAAGACCAGCACGCGCACGGACGGGCAGTTGCGGACGGCTTCGAGCAGATTCACCGCGCCGCCGACGTTGGTGTCGAAGGTCAGCTTGGGTTCGGCGTAGGAAAGGCGGACGAGCGGTTGCGCGGCGAGGTGGATGATGATTTCGGGCGCGGCTTTTTGCAGCGCGCGATTGAACTGCTCGTAGTCGCGGAGGTCGCCTTCGACGTGGTTGATGCGCTGGGCGAGATTCAACGCGACGAAATGATCGCGCTCAGTCTTCGGCGGCAGTGCGAAGCCGGTGACTTGTGCGCCCAGCTGCGTGAGCCAGACGGCGAGCCAAGAACCTTTGAAGCCGGTGTGGCCGGTGACGAAAACTTTTTTGCCTTTGAAATAATTGTTGAACATCAGCTCCAGACTTTCCACGGCGGCGCTTGGGTTTGCCACAGTTCTTCGAGCAGGTTTTTGTCGCGGATGGTATCCATGCACTGCCAGAAACCATCGTGCTTGAAGGCCATGAGCTGGCTCTGCCGCGCCAGATCTTCGAGGGGTTTTTGCTCCAGCACGGTTTTGTCGCCGGAAAGAAAATCGAAAATGGCGGGTTCGAAGACAAAGAAGCCGCCGTTGATCCAGCCGCCTTCGGTCTGGGGTTTTTCTTTGAACTCCGTCACGCGGTCGCCGTCAAAATTCATCGTGCCGAACCGCGCGGGCGGGCGGACGGCGGTCATGGTGGCGAGCTTGCCGTGACGTTTGTGAAATTCGAGAACCTTGCGGATGTCCACGTTGCAGACGCCGTCGCCATAAGTGAGCATGAACGTGCCGTGCGGACGAAGCAGCGATTCAAGGCGATGGAGGCGCCCGCCGGTGAGCGTGTCCTTGCCGGTGTTGACGAGCTGGAGCCTCCAGTTTTCGGGCGGTTCGCCGGAGGATTCGACTTTGCCGCTGGCGAGATCAATGTCCAGGTTGGAACTCAACATCCGGTAGCGGAGGAAATAATCCTTGATGAACTCGCCCTTGTAGCCGAGCGCGATGGCGAAATCGTTGAAGCCGTGGTGCGCGTAGCCTTTGAGGATGTGCCAAAGAATCGGGTAACCGCCGATCTCGACCATGGGTTTGGGCCGGAGCGTGGTTTCTTCGGACAAGCGCGAGCCGAGGCCCCCGGCCAGAATGACAACTTTCACGCCGGGGAATAAACGAAACTGGCGGCGGGTTTTCAAGGTTAAACTCGCGGCGGCGGCCGCAGGCGGCTGGACGATTGCTTTCGGCTGGGTTTACTTCCACCCTCTGCGCGCGAATGCAGGACGTGATCAAAAAAATCGAAGCCAGCGCCGCCGCCCGGCTGACACTGCCGCCGGGCCGCCCGGCCCAGCAGGAACTGGCGCGCTACAAAACGTTTCTCAAGGTGGAGACGCACCGCCTGAAGTTGCTCCATCGCGCCGGCGGCGGTGGCCGCGCGGTCTGCCAGGCCCGAGCCGCGATTCTGGACGTGATGCTCCGCTATCTTTGGGACACCGCCAAGGGCAGCCTGTCCGCGCAGGCGCAGAAGGAATTTCCGCCGCTTGCACTGGTGGCCATCGGCGGCTATGGCCGCGCGGAACTCAATCCGAACAGCGACATTGATTTCATGTTTCTGCATGACGGCCAGGTCGTCGCGGGGCGCAAGGCGTCGCCGCACCTGTCACGCGTCGTGGACGGGCTGCTCTATCCGCTCTGGGACATCGGCCTGAAGGTCGGCCATTCGGTGCGCAGTTTGGATGACGCGGTGAAAGTAGCCAAC
>JANYDP010000511.1 GCA_025363535.1 Verrucomicrobiota bacterium
GGCTATCTGGAATTCCTCCGTGAAATTACCAAGACCGACGGCGCGCTGCTGATCTTCGATGAAGTGATGACCGGCTTCCGACTCGCCCGGGGCGGGGCGCAGGAACGCTTCGGCATCACGCCGGACTTGAGCTGCTTCGGCAAGGTCATTGGCGGGGGATTGCCGGTCGGCGCATTCGGTGGACGCGCGGAGATCATGGATTGTCTCGCACCGCTCGGGCCGGTTTATCAAGCGGGAACGTTGAGTGGCAATCCACTGGCAATGGCGGCGGGCATCGCGGTGCTGGAGGAACTCAACGCCAGCGGGGCTTACGCCAAGCTCGAAGAAAACGGCGCGCAACTCGAAGCCGGCCTGCGTGACGCCGCGAAATCCGCAGGCGTGCCAGTAACGTTCAACCGCTGCGGCTCCATGTTCTGCGGTTACTTCACCTCCGGGCCGGTACATAACCTGGACGATGCTATGAAAAGCGACCGCGAGCGCTTCAAAAAATATTTTCACGGAATGCTGGACGCCGGCGTCTATCTTGCGCCGTCACAGTTTGAGGCGGGCTTTATTTCCACGGCACACAACGAGATGGATATTGAAAAGACTGTCCGCGCTGCGGCCCGGGTGATGAAGGCGCTGTGAGGACTGCACTGGTCGTCAGCCAGTCGGCATTTTACATTTCGACATGTGCGGTGTTACCTTCCCGCGAAACCAAACGTCCTTGAAAAGATACGAACAGGAAACCTATGAATAAAATCATTCTCACACTCGCCCTCACCACCATGGTCTTCAGCGGAGTATCCCTGCAAGCCCAACAGCCGCGCGCCGCTTCCACCGGCGGAAATAGTCCTCACGAAACCACCAGCAACGTCATTGGCGATCGTCGCACCGGCTGTCGCGTCACCGTCACTTACGGCCGGCCGTTCGTGAAGGGACGCAAAATCTGGGGCAGCACCGAAGAAAAAGCCCTGGTGCCGAATGGAAAGGCGTGGCGGCTTGGCTCGGACGAAGCCACCTTGCTCGTCACCCAGCAACCGCTCGCGTTCGGCGAAACCACGATTCCTGCCGGCGCCTACACGCTTTACATGGTGCCCTCAGAGGGTGGCGCGAAGCTCGCGATCAGCACCAAGCTCGGCGGTTGGGGAGTTCCCGTGGACGAAGCGCACGATCTGGCGCGCGTTGATTTGAAAAAGGAAACCGCCGAAAAGTCAGTGGAGCAACTCACCATGGCCATCGAGAAGGATGCTACCGGCACCGGCGGCGTGATCAAAATCTCCTGGGACACCGCGCAATTCTCCGCACCGTTCACCGTGAAAAAGTAACGCCGCACCGGAAAATTATCCAACCAACTGATTCCAACCTTAAACCATGAAAAAAAATTCTCTCCTTGCTTGTTTAGCGGTCGCATCGGCATTGCTGTTCAACCATGCGTCGTTTGCACAAGCGCCCAGACTTGAATTTCCCGCCGCGAGTCCAGCCTGCACCATCAAACAACGCGTTGGCCTGACCGACATTGAAATCGTTTACTCGCGTCCAAGCGCGAAGGACCGCGAGATTTTTGGCAATGTTGTTCCTTTTGGTTCCGTCTGGCGCACCGGCGCGAACAACGCCACCAAAATCACTCTCAGCACGCCCGCCAAGCTCAATGGCACGGACGTTGCCGCCGGTGCTTACGCGCTTTACACCATTCCTGGCGAGAGCGAATGGATTATCATCCTCAACAAAGGCGTCGGAAAATCCGGCACGCAATACGACGAGAAGGAAGATGTCGTCCGTTTCAAAGCGACGCCAGTGCATTTGTCCGACACCTCCATCGAGACCTTCACCATTGAGTTTAATCACATTCGTGATGAGTCGGCGATTCTTAATCTCGTGTGGGAAAAGACCGTCGTGCCGATCAAGATTGAACTCGATCTGACCACCAAGCTCCTGCCGCAAATTGACGCCGCGATGTCCGCCGAGGGTGGCAACAAGCCGTACTTTCAAGCTGCGGCGTTTTACTACGACCACGGGCAAGATTTGAAGAAAGCCAGGGAATGGGTGGACGCCGCCGTGAAACAACGCGAGGCGTATTACATCGTTCATCTGAAGGCGAAGATTCTCGCGAAGCTCGGTGAGAAGGACGACGCCATCGCTGCGGCGAAACGCTCCAGCGAACTCGCCAAGGAAGCCAAAGACAGCGCCTACGTGAAATTGAACGACGATTTGATCTCCAGCCTCAAGTGAGAACATTTTCTCGTCGTAGCGGTGTCTCGGCAGAGCGCCGCAAAACTGAAGAAATTTCCAAAGGCGGCTTTCTACCGAAAGTCGCTACCATTTTCGTTGCCTTTTCGTTTTCACTATTTATTTCCTCGCGCTCGTTTGCTGAAAGCAATTCCCCCGCCGAAATTCTCCAAGAGTTAAAAAACTTCCGCGAAATGGGCACTGTACTCTACATCGCCGCACATCCCGACGACGAAAACACCCAGCTCATCACCTACCTTGCGCGCGGCCGGCATTATCGCACTGCGTATCTCTCGATCACGCGCGGCGACGGCGGGCAAAATGTTCTCGGCCCGGAATTCGACGAGGAGCTCGGCGTCATTCGCACGCAGGAACTGCTCGCCGCGCGCCGCCTTGATGGCGGTCAGCAATTTTTCACGCGCGCGATTGATTTTGGTTTTTCCAAAGACTATCAGGACACGCTCAAAATTTGGGGCCATCAGGAAGTGCTCTCCGATGTCGTCCGCGTCATCCGCACCTTTCAACCAGACGTGATCGTCGCGGGGTTTTCGACTCAACCCGGCGGCACACATGGTCATCACACCGCCTCGGCGGTGCTCGCGGGTGAAGCGTTCAAACTCGCGGGCGATCCGAAAGCGTTTCCCGATCAGCTTACCTATTTAAAGCCGTGGCAACCGAAACGCCTGCTGCAAAACGCCCGCTTCGGAAATCGCGGCGGTGAAGGCTCCGGGCTGCTGCGCATCGAATCCGGCGGCACTGATCCCGTGCTCGGAATGTCCTATGCCGAAATCGCCGGTCGCAGTCGAGCGATGCACAAGAGCCAGGGTTTTGGAAATTTCGGCGGCGGTGGCGGCAACGGACCGCAATATCAATCGTTCCAATTCCTCGATGGCGAACCCGCGACGAACGACATCATGGACGGCATTGACACGACATGGAATCGCATTCCCGGCGGCGCGGAGATTGGCAAGCAGGCGGATGAAATCATCGCAAAGTTTGATACGAACAATCCGTCGGCGAGCGTGGAGGCAATCTTGAAATTGCGGAAAAGCATGGGGGTGTTTCCAGAAGAACTTCTATTTGGAATAAAGCGCCATCAACTCGATGACATTTTGCAAAACTGTATCGGGC
>JANYDP010000528.1 GCA_025363535.1 Verrucomicrobiota bacterium
CGGTCATAGACCGCCGCTACAGGATTTTGTAGCGGCGTTGGGCTAGCGCCGTTCGTTGCCAAATAAAATGTGTCCTGCGCATCGCGCGCTGGATGATCTGCCGGAGTATTTAGCGCGTCGAAGCAATGATACTCGTCCTCGATCTCCGGCCCGTCGGCGACGGCGAAACCGATCTTGCGGAACGCGCGGACGATGTCGTCGGTAACTTGTGTGAGCGGATGCAATTTGCCGAGCGCGCGGCGGCGTCCGGGCAAAGTAAAATCAGTCGGCTGTTTGGGTAAGGTAGCTTTTAATTGCAACTCTTGGAATCGTTCCTCGAAGGCTGCTTCAACCACAGCTTTCGCTTCATTGAGTAGTTTTCCAAAAGCAGGACGATTCTCTTTTGCCACCTTTCCAAGACCTCTCATCAATCGCGTGAAATTTCCGTTACTCCCGATGTTTTCGGTTCTCGCCTTTTCAAGCGTCGTGAGATCCGAAGCTTTACGAAAAGCTGTGACAGCCTCATCCCGAAAGTCGCAGATGAGATCGTCGCCCATTTCTTCAAGTTCTGTTTGTTTGTCAGCCATGGGAAAAAATTATCAATTACCTCTATGATCCGCTACATAAACTAAGATTGCGACCTGCTGCTCATCCTAAAAATCACTCACGCTAGCGCTTCGCAAACACCACGATGATGCCGAGCAAAACCAGAAACAAAATTCCAGCGAACACAATGAACCGGTTGCGGGCCACGCGCTTTTCGTAGCGCATCGGGCGCAATCCCTGCACCCCGCCGGCGGCGAGATAGTTCACCAGCTTGGGATTGTTCGTGGTCGGGCCGTGAAAATGATTCTTGAGCCGGCGGAGGAGCGCGGGCAGATCATATTTGCGGACGCCAAGCTCGTTGAAATGCTCCGCCGGCGAAGCGTTGTCGGCGGCCGGATCAAGCCGCTTCTGATCCACTTTTTCAAAGATCGGTTCGTGGGTGACGGGCGCGGCCAGGGCAGCGCGTTGGGCGTTGGCCCCGTGCGGGAGCGTCGCCGGTCGGAGACGCGGAGCGGCGGGGGCCTGCTGCAACTGCGTGTCGAGCCGCTTGATTTTTGATTCGAGCGCGGCAATCTCGTCGTTCAACGCACGGGCGCGGTCGTTGATCGGGTCGGCCTTTTTTTTGAACAATGCCATGACGGCAAAAGGTCAGCGCCGGAACAGCGCCACTAGAAAGGCGGCGAGCGCAATGAACGCCACGAGGGTCAGCGGCCAGGTCAGCGCGAGGCCGAGTTTGCAAAGCTCGCCGAAGCCGAGTTGTTGCAGCGGCAACTTGGGTGCCGCTGCGGAGCCGGCTTCCGCCGCCTCGGTTTTTTGGCCGGTGAGGACGGGGAATTTCAGCCGCGCGGTGTTCCATTCCATGCGCGCGTTCTCGATGGCGGTGAGGGCGCGGGTGAGTTCTACATTGAAGGTGTCCTTGGTCCAGGTCTCTTCGTGAACAGCTTCGACTTTGGAAAGCGCGTCGCGAAAATCTCCCAGTGTCTTGGCCATCTGCTCGGCGTCGCGGCGGGCGGTGAACTCCGCTTCTTCGAGCAGCCCGAGGCCGCGCGTGAGGTTGTGAACCATTTCTTGGCGGCCGGTTTGAAATTCCATCTGGCGGCGGCGCACTTCTTCGAGCGAGGCGCGCTCGCGTTCGAGTTCCTCCTGCTGGCGTTTCAATTCGGCGAGTTTCTGCTGGGCGTCCCCGACACGGGAGTCCACTTCTTCGCGCGTGGGCGCGCGTTGGCCGCCGGCGGTGCCGGTGGCGCTGTGCGTCGAGGGGCGCGTTTGAAAATCGTCGTCCACAAAATCAGTCGGATCGTAGTTCGAAGCCATGCGCCGAATTTAGTCCGCACCGAGAAGGGTGTAAAGCGTGATGCGTGAAACGTGATGCGCTATTCCACCCCGCCGCGGTAGAAACGTTGTCCTGACCGGTTCGTGTCGGTGAGGGAAAAGGTCGAGTTGGAGCCGACGATGTTTGTGGCCAGTACGTTCCAGGTTCCCGCCGATCCGAGCGTATCGCGGTATTGCACAAAGTAATTTTTCCCGGCGACGGTCGGAAATGAAATCACCGGCTGATGGGTTGCGGGCGAAAGGATGATTTGCGCAACGAGGCCGGTGGTGATGGTCACGGTCGCGGTGGAAGTTGCGCCGCTGCCGTCAGCAGTTTGATACGTGAAGGTGTCAGTGCCGGAAAAATTCACGTTGGGAATGTAGGTCAGGGTCTTCTGGCCCGAGAGACCGCTCAAGCGCTTGAGGCTCTCGATGAAGTAGTAGTCGCCGTAGATCAGCGCGGTGTCCACGTTGGAATCCACGGGATTGCCGTGCAGCAAAACGCCCCGGCTGGTCGTGCCTTGCGCGAGGTAGTTGGTCGAACGGAGCGAGTTGAAAATGTGCTGCGCGGCCTGCCAGTATTTTGCGCCGGCGGATGTGTTCGTCACCAACTGGCTCAACTCCACCAAAGCCGAGAGCGTGATGGCGGCGGCGGAAGAATCGCGCAGCGGCGGGACCGGCGGAATTCCGTTGGATGGAAAATACCAGTAAGGCACGTAATCCGCCGGCACATGATCGAGATAAAAATCCGCGACGCGCCTGGCGGTGTCCAGAAACCGCTGGTCGCTAGTTTCCCGGAACGCCATTGTGAATCCATAAATCGCCCAGGCATGGCCGCGCGCCCAGGTGTCGAGCGGGGGATCAATCGCGCGGTTGCCTTGAGACAACACCGCGCCGTTCGTGGTGTTGTAGAGAACCATGTGATACGTGCTGCCGTCGGGGCGGACATGATTGAGCATGGTTTTCTCCGCGTGACTTGCCGCCATGGCGTAGAAGTTCATATCCCCGCTCAAATCGTAGGCGCGGAAGAGCAACTCCGAGTTCATCATCGTGTCCATGATGACTTCAAACTTCGGTGGCGGGAGCAGACGGTCGTCCGCGAGGCATCCGACCACGGCATTGAAGCGGTTGGTGAGCGACCGCGCCGCTTGAAGCAGGACTGCTTTGTAATTCGCGTTGCTGGTCACGCGATAGCCGTTGCCGAAGCTCGTGTTGATCATGAAACCGACGTCATCCACGTTCGTCGAGAATTGCATCGGGGCGATCCCGGCCGTCCAGTTCTCCGCCCAGGTTTTGAAATTCGCATCACCGGCTTGCTCGTTGACGAGCCACAGCGCGCCAGGAAAAAAACCGCTGACCCAGTTGTTGTCGCCGACTGGAGCGGTATCCCAACTACCATCCGGCAACGTCTGCTTGGGGTAGAGATTCGTGTCGCCGACGTGGGTGACGGTATTGCTGAGTTGTGCGGCGGCAAAAGCGAGCAACGGTGCCAACCCCTCATTCGTAGTCGCCACCGAATTGATGACCACCCGCCCGTGCGCCGGTTGGGTCACGCGGAGAATGGCGGTGGCATTGCTCGTGGAAATGAAATCATTCGCCAGCACCGAAATCGTAATGGGCGTGTCTGGCAGCGTGACGGCGAAATCATCCACCGCCGTCAGGGCGGCCACGCGCAGGGCCGCGCCGCCAAGCAGCAGCGTCAGGCAAAATTTCTTCCGCATGACGCCGTGAAACAATTGGATCGGGGAAAACTTCATGCCTCACTCAAGGTATCATCCGGCGGAGGGTTGCCATGAGAGGAGCGTAGCAACATCGGTGTGGACGTGCAAATTTCCAAGCGCCGTAGGCGCGACACATTTGTAGTTGCCAATGACAATGATGATTCAAGCTCCGTTAGGAGCGGCATATTCTGGTTCAACGTCTGGCAGATGTCGCCCCGACGGGGCTTGAGATTTTGTTTGGGCGCGGGTTCTACAAAGATGCCACGCCTACGGCGCTGAAAAACGGTATGGACAAGCGGCGGCGGCGGGCGCAAGGTCGGGCGCGTGACCGGAATCAGCGGCGGGAAATGCGGGAGATGGGCGGTGAATGTCGCGCTTGCAATTCGCAAAGACTTTAGCATTCCATTTTAGAACCATGAAACAAATGCCAAATTATTTGAAAAGAAGCTCACGAAAACAACCGCATCATGGACTTTTCCTGGCTTTGTTCGGGATGATTATACTGACTGGTTGTGGACGCGGCTATGTGGTGGATAAAAAGGCAAATTCAGTTGTTTATGAAACATGGGATGAAGGTCGAGGAAAAGTGATTTTGGTTCTCACGAATGCTGACGCGGCCACGTTCGAGTTGTTGAAGTTTCAAGGGCCACCAGGTTTTGCGCGGGATAAAAATCAAGTCTATCTGTTTGGCATAACTGTATCAGGCGCACATCCTGAATCATTTCGAAGGTTTGAGATTCCTGGAGAGCCTCACGCTAAGAGAGGTGCCAATTTTTATTATTACAGAGATTCGAAGCGAGTGTTTATTTACCCATATTCATTGGGTGGTTGGATCACCATGCTTCCAAATTCTGATCCAGAATCTTTTAGGATTATCACCAATGGTTCGTTAGAAAACCGAACTGGTTGGTCACGTGACAGGACACGGGTATTTTTGTTCGATTGGGGATTTGTTCCAAGAGATATCGAGTCTTTTGAGCCGCTTGACAGGGGATTTTCAAGGGACAACCAAGCGAATTATTCCGGAACTAATGAAATTTCAAGAACAGGCGAGAAGAGTTCTAAGTAATCATTTCAATTATCAACCACTAGGTCACTCCCACTCAATCGTCCCCGGCGGTTTGCTGGTGATGTCGAACACGCAGCGGTTCACGCCTCAATTTAATTCCCAAACATGGATAGCTTGGCGACCGGTGCTTTGGCGGATTTCATTCGCGCGTTGTTGCATGGCCACCAGCCGGCGGAGTTTTTCTTCAATGGGCAGTGCCGCCGCTACCTTGCGGCTGCGATCTTTGCCAGCGAAGATTTCGCGGGCGAGGGCGGCTGGTGAATTCGAATTCACGGTTTCAGCTTATGCTTTTCCCAGCGGTCTTGCAATTGGTGGCGGGCCAAAATTTTCTGCAAGCGCGTTTCATCAACTTCGGCCTGTTCAAGCAACAGGCTGACACGGGCAAAATCCTTGGCGCGTCCGGTTTTGAGCGCGATGGCGATGAGATGTTCCACGCGCATCACCCGTGTTGTGGTCTGGCCGACGGTTTTCTCGACCGCTTCACGCACGGCTTCTTCCGTCAACGCATCAAAGGTTGGAATCAGTTGCACCAAAGTTCCGGCCAGCCAAAGATGTTCGCGTTCCTCGGTCGCGCCACGTTGCTTGAGAAAGTCATAAAGCGGCGTGAGCGAAATAAGTCCGCCCGAAGTCTTGAGCAGAACAAACGCATCCAAATCTTCCGTGACAACCGCTTCCGCGTAAAAGAACCCCGCCATCGCGCCGCCAATCGCGTAACGCTCCACGAGTCCGGCAGACTCAAGTTCATTCAGGATGGCGAGCGTCTTTTGCATGGCTCAAAGCAGCGCAACAAATTCTTCCAGGGTCATGCCCGCCTGCTCAATCATGCCCTTGAGCGTGCCGGGCTTGATGGGTTTGTGCTGTGGCACGACGACGGTGCGGGAATTTTTCCGCATGATGAGATGGGAACCGGTCTGCCGCAGCGTTTCAAATCCGGCCCGGCGCAGGGCGCGTGCGGCTTCCGGGCCGTTCACGTCGCGGGGAATTTTCATGCCAGCACCAGCGCGGGGTCTTCCACAAAATGCAAACGAACTCGCTTGGGATGCTGGCCCGGCTCGAAATAACCTTTCACCGCGTCCGTCACCATGCGGTTAAGCTCGTCTAGCGTATCGCCCTGCGTGGTGATGCCGCCTTTGTCCGCGTCATCCCAGCGCGCCACATAGCCGCCGGTTTCGTGGTCGGGCGTCACTTGAAAGGTGATTTCTTTCATGCGCTGAATGTGCTTTGTCCGGCGGTTTTGCGCAATGGAAATTCCCCATGCCTCGTCTGGGCATAACTTTGCAGCCGTCAATCACAAAACCATTTCCAAGCTCCATCAGGGGCGGCATATTCAAACGCAAAGGTGCCAAGACGCCAAGACGCAAAGGAATTTCTGTCCGCCGTCTTTGCGTCTCCGCGTCTTGGTGCCTTTGCGTCTTGGCGTTAAAAACGATGCCGGCGTTGTGACCGCGAAACACGCCAAAGGCACGAACCAGAATTTTTCTTTCGCGTGGTTCGCGTGGTTCGCGGTTCACAATTTGAAATGGACAAGCGGTGGCGGCGGGCGCAAGGCCGGGCGCGTGACCGGAATCAGCGGCGGCGAAATGCGGGAGACGGGCAGTGAATTACAAGAGTCGGTCGAGGGAAAATTTTCCAGCCCCGTCCGGGGCGAAATCTTTGTAGCAAGCGAAGACGAAATAATTTCAAAGCTCCGTAGGAGCGGCATATTCTGGTTCAACGTCCGGCCGATGTCGCTCCTACGGGGCTTGAGATTTTATTTGGGTGCGGGTGCTACAAAGATGCCGCGCCTACGGCGCTGAAAAATTGGAATGGACAAGCGGCGGCGGCGGGCGCAAGGTCGGGCGCGTGACCGGAATCAGCGGTGGCGAAATGCGGGAGATGGGCGGCGAATAGTCGCCGTTTTGTGGTTTAACTAAACACAAGTATTAAGTCGGACATCATGCGCTTGA
>JANYDP010000313.1 GCA_025363535.1 Verrucomicrobiota bacterium
ACCGCAACTTGCCGAGTCCGCCGCCGAAACGCGCGGCCGGAGCCTGGAGTTTTTTCACCTCGCGCTCCATCAGTTGCAGATGAATGTGCAGGGCGTTGAGCGGATTGCCGATCTCATGGGCGACGCTGGCGGCGAGCAGGGTCAAGGCCTGGATGCGTTCACTCTCGATGGCTTCAAAGGTCTGCTGCCGCGCTTCCGTGGCGTCGTGGAGAATCAACGCGACGCCAGAGCTGCCGGGCGCGGCCCCATCCAACGGCGCGGCGTAGAGGCGGAGAAAGCGCGAGCGCGGATAATGCACTTCAAATTCGTGCCGCACGACGCGTTGCCCGCCGGTCTGGTCAATGTGCAGGATGTTTTTCCAGTCGAGTTCCGGGAGGATCTCAGTGACGTGCTGATCTTCCACGGCGGCTTGTGGGCCGAGCAAACGTGCGACGGCCTGGTTGGAATAGATGACGCGGCCTTGTTCGTCCGCGACCAGCACGCCGTCCTCGATGGCGTTGAAGAGGGTTTCGAGAAAGGTGCGTTCGCGGGCGAGGCGCTGGACGACGGACTGTAAACCTTCGGCATCCAAGCTGGTGATGCGGCCGAGGACTTTGTCGAGGAAGCTGGATTTTGGGGGAGGCACGGGAATTAAAAATTAAAAATTAAAAATCCCCGGCAACCGGAAGGTGTCAGCCTACGCCTGCGTTCTTCAATTATTAATTTCGCATTTTGCATTTTGAATTGGCTTAGAACCATTTTTTCTTTTTGAACCACCCGTAGGTTGCAGCCGTGGAAACAATAGTCAGACAGATGGCAAACAGGTAGCCATGTTTCCAGCGGTACTCGGGCATGGTTTCGGTGAAGTTCATGCCGTACCAGGTGCCCACTAAAGTCAGGGGCGTGGTAATGAGTGTGATGAGCGTGAGCAGCTTGACCACTTCGCCAGTCTGGTTGGAGGACATGTTCAGGTAAATCTGCAACAGGCCGGTCAGCGAATCGGTGTAGCTCTGCGCGAGTTCGGAAATCTGGAACAGCGCGTCATAGACATTGCGGTAATACGGCACGAGGTGGGGTCGGATGAGCTTGAACTCGCCGTGCGCGAACCGCGCCAGGACTTCGCGCTGCGGGCCGATGATCTTGCGCAGGTGCAGCACTTCTTTTTTCACCAGGAGGATTTTGTTCAGCGTCTCCTTAGTCGGATGCTGCAATGCCTGCTGCTCCAGCTCGGCAATCTCCAGCGACAGTTCATCGAGCGCCGGCTTGTAGTTATCCACGATGGAATCGAGCAGCGTGTGGGCGACGCGGTCCGGCGCACGCGCGATGTGCATGGTGCTTTTGACCGCCTGCTCCTCGGTGGCGGTGACGCTGCGCAGCGGAACGTCGTGGTAGGTGATGAGAAAGTTTTTGCCGAGGAAGAAGTTCAGCTCGCTCGTGGCAAAAACCCCGTCCTTGTTGTTGTAATCCACCGCGTGAATCACCATGAACAGATACGGGGCAAAGCGGTCATCCTGCCTGGGCGCGTATTCCTCCACCTTCGGCGACGGGCTGACCGTCACGCAATCTTCGATCGAGAGCGGATGGAAGTGAAACGTTTCTTCGAGGACGAACTTGGTCTCTTCCGGCGTGGGTTTTTCGAGGTCCACCCACAAAAAAAGGTTGGTGTCACTCAGCAGCATGGGCATGAGAAACCTCTCGATGTCCTGGCTGTGCAACCGGCCCTGGGTGGTGAAAACAAGTGACCGGATCATTTTCGCCCTTCCATGAATTGTGCGCGTGCCCGTGACATTCTGACCCAAGCTTAGGGTTGGGAATCTGCAACGCAAGTCCGTTTGCCGGGGAATGATTACGGCCGGGAAATGCCCAGCGCCCGCTCAAACTCCGCCGTGAACTTGGCCAGGGAATCGCCCACCTTCTGCGGCTGCAGGGCGATGGTTTCAATCATCTTCTCGGTCGTCTCCGGCTGGTAACGAATCAACTCCAGGGCCGCCACGATGATGGACATCTGGTTGTTGACGTCATGCCGCATCGTGGACAACTGGCGTTGCAACTCGGCGACCTGTTCCGCGCTCAACGCGGCCGGCTGTGAAGGAAGCGCCATTTTAGCTTTGCTTGAAAAAACTCTGGATGACTTCCGCCACGCGCCGAACCTGGGCGTCGGTCAGCTCGGGAAAGATCGGCAGGCTCAGACATTCGTGCGCGGCCTTTTCGGCGACGGGGAACGCGCCGTCCTTGTAGCCGAGGTGCGCGTAGCATTTTTGCAGATGCAGCGGCAGCGGGTAATGCAGCGCGCAGCCGACGCCGTTGGCTTCGAGATGCTTCTTCAATTCGTCGCGGCGCGGATGGCGCACGACGTATAGATGATAAACGCTTTCTGCAAAGGAAGCTTCGCGCGGCAATTGCAGCGGGGTATCGGCCAGCAATTTGTGGTACGTGTGCGCGATCTCGCGACGACGGGCCGTCCATTTGTTCAAGTGCTTCAACTTCACGCCCAGCACCGCGCCCTGAATGCCTTCCATGCGGTAGTTGAAACCCACCTCGTCATGAAAATAGCGCACGGAAGAGCCATGTTCGCGCAACGACCGGGCGCGCTTGTCGAACGCGGCGCTGTTGGTCACCAGCGCGCCACCTTCGCCGCACGCACCGAGATTTTTGCCGGGATAAAAGCTGAAGCACGAGATGTCGCCAAACGTGCCGATGGTTCTTCCCTTGTATTTCGCACCATGCGCCTGCGCCGAATCTTCGACGAGCGGGAGCTTATGCTTGCGGCAGATTTCGAGAATCGGATCCACGTCGAACGGATGGCCGTACAGATGCACCGGCATGATCGCCTTGGTGCGCGGGGTGATGGCCCGCTCGATCAACTTGGGATCGAGATTGAAGGTCGCGTCGTCCACGTCCACATAAACCGGCTTGGCGCCGACGTAGGAGATCGCCCAACTCGTCGCCACGAAAGTGGATGGCGTGGTGATGACCTCGTCGCCCTGGCCGACATTGAGCAGCATCAAGGCAACATGGAGAGCGGACGTGCCGCTGTTGAAGCCGGAGCAATGCTGCGCGCCGCAGTATTTCGCGAAGTCCTTTTCAAACTGCGCCGTGTCCGGCCCCAGGCAGAACGAGCAGTTGTCCAGGGTGCGGGCGATGACGGCGTCCAGCTCCGGGCGGAGCGAGCGGATTTGCGCCGGCAGATCGAAATACGGAATTGATTCAGCCATTTTAGTGTCCTGTTTGCTTAAAAAAGTCGGCATACCTTACAGTGGTCGGTTTTTTTAGGCCAGATTAAAGCGCTTTCGAAAAATGCTACTGCCGGCGGGAAAACTACCGAAACTTCACGCTTGTCATCCAGCCCGCCAATGCTATTGTTTGCGGCCTTTTATTATATGAAAGCTGATATTCATCCGAAGTACCTGGACGCGGAAATCCGTTGCGCCTGCGGCAACATCATCAAGACCCGCTCCACCAAACCGACCGTCATCGTCGGCATCTGCAACGCCTGCCATCCGTTTTACACCGGCCAGCAGAAGTTCGTGGACACCGCCGGCCGCGTGGACAAGTTCCAGCAGCGCGCCGCCAAGACCGCCGCCGCCAAGGAGGCATTCGACGCCTCGAAGAAAAAGAAGAAGTAGTTTTGCCACCGCCCACCGCCCGCCGCACCGGATCACCGGAGCGGCGGGCGGTTGCTTTTTCCCAGTTGTGAGGCGTGAAACGTGATGCGTGACAACCCCGGCCGGGCCTGCTGCCGGCTCACGTTTCACGCATCATGTTTCACGTTCAAGCCATGGACTTAAAGCCGCACATCGAGAAATTCTCCCGCCGCTTTGCCGAAGTGGAATCCGCCCTGAGCGATCCCAAAGCCTTCGACAACCTCCAGCGCGCCCAGGAATTGTCCAAGGAATACGCCCGCCTCAAGGAACTCGTGGCTACGGGCAACGCGTACCAAAAAGCGGTCGCCGACCTCGATGAAAACCGCGCGCTGCTCAAGGACGAAGTGGCGGAATCCGAACTCGCGCTGATGGCCAAGGAGGAAATTGCCCGGCTCGAAGTGGCGGTGCAACGGCTCAACAAGCAGCTTCAGTTCGGCCTGGTTCCACCGGTCCCGACCGACTCGCGCAACACGATCGTCGAAATCCGGGCGGGCGCGGGCGGCTCGGAATCCGCTTTGTTTGCCGCTGATTTGTATCGCATGTATTGCCGCTACACCGAGGCGCACGGCTGGAAAATGGAGACGCTGGATTCCAGCCCGTCCGACCTGGGCGGGTTCAAGGAAATCATTTTTGAGATTCGCGGCCAGGACGTTTTCAAGCGGTTGAAATACGAGAGCGGCGTGCATCGCGTGCAGCGTGTGCCGGCCACGGAAGCCCAGGGCCGCATCCACACCAGCACGGCCACCGTCGCCGTGCTGCCGGAAGCCGAGGAGGTGGATCTCGTGATCAACCCCGAGGAAATCGAGATCAACGTCTGCCGCGCCTCCGGCAAGGGCGGCCAGGGCGTCAACACCACCGATTCCGCCGTACAGATCATCCACAAGCCCACCGGCATGATCGTGCGCTGCGCCGACCAGCGTTCGCAGCAGAAGAACAAAATCCAGGCGATGACCGTCCTGCGCTCGCGCCTTTTGGAACGCAAGGTCGCCGAGGAAGACGCCAAGTACGCCGCCTTTCGCAAAGACCAGGTCGGCACCGGCGAACGCAGTGAAAAAATCCGCACCTACAATTTTCCGCAGAACCGCGTCACCGATCACCGGATTGAACTGACGCTTTACAACCTCTCCAACTTCATTGACGGCGATCTTGACCCGATGCTCGACCCGCTGATGAACCACGACCTGGAGGAAAAGCTGGCGGCGTTGAAACTTTGAGAAGATCTGCCGCTCGATGCCTCAACAATGATCAAATTTCTCCAGCGCCGATGGAAATGGCTCGCCGCCATGATGGCTTTCTTGCTGGCCATCGTGGTGGCCGGGTCATGGATCGCCGGCGGGGTCCTCTGTGCGCCGTCGCACCGCCCGATTCCCGTGCCGGTGGATCTGGCCGTGGAACCGGTCAGTTTTTCCAGCGCGAGCGGCGCGACACTACGCGGCTGGCTCGTCGCCGGAGCGACCAATCGCGGCGTGGTGATTTTGCAGCATGGCGTGCGGGCCAACCGGCTCGAAATGCTGGGGCGCGCGCGGTTGTTTTCGCGGGCCGGCTACACCGTGTTGCTCTACGATTTCCAAGCGCACGGAGAAAGCACCGGCGAAAAAATCACGTTCGGCTTTCTGGAGAGCCGCGATGCCCAGGCCGCCGTGGCGTTCGTGAAACAAAAATTTCCCGGCCGACCCATCGCGGTCGTCGGGGTTTCGCTCGGGGCGGCGGCGGCGGCGCTGGCGCAACCCCCGCTCAACGTGCAGGCGTTGGTGCTGGAGATGGTCTATCCCACCATTGTGGAAGCCACCAAGGACCGCTTCGAAATGCATCTCGGCCCGCTGGGCCGCTGTCTGTCGCCGTTGCTTACCTCCCAACTGAAGCTGCGAACCGGCGTCGGGGTGGAGGATCTGCGGCCCGTCGCGCAGGTCGCGCAAATCACCGCGCCGAAACTGTTCCTAGCCGGCACCGAAGACAGGCACACCAAGTTTTCCGAAGCCCAGGAAATTTTCCGACAAGCCGCCGCGCCGAAAACTTTCGCCCCCTTTCCCGGCGCGCATCACGAGGACTTAATCCGTTTCGACCCCGCGCAATATCAGAAAGTTGTATTGAAATTTTTAGAGGAACACTTGCCATGAAATTTGAACCCAAAGGAATCGTTTTCGACTGCGACGGCACGTTGGCCGACACCATGCCGCTGCACTGGCGCGCATGGCAGACCATCACCAAGCGCTACAACCTGCATTTTCCAGAAGATCGTTTTTACTCGCTCGGCGGCGTGCCGTCGCGCGACATTTTGAAAATGCTCGCCGAGGAACAAGGCGTCACGCTCGACCACATCCAGGCCGCGCACGAAAAGGAAAACGCCTACCTGCCGCTGATGGCGCAGGTCGAGCCGATTCATGTCGTCGTCGAAGTCGCGCGCGAAAACTTTGGAAAAATTCCACTGGCCGTCGCCTCCGGCGGCACGCGCCAGATCATCGAGCAGGTGTTGGAACACCTGAAGATCCGCCATCTTTTCAACGCCGTTGTGACCAGCGAATGCGTGGTGAACCAGAAACCCGCGCCGGATATTTTCCTCGAAGCCGCCCGCCGCATCGGGGTGGACCCCAAATTTTGCCGGGGTTACGAAGACACCGATCTGGGCATGCAAGCCATCCGCTCGGCGGGCATGGAGGCTGTGGATGTCCGGCACCTGCTCGCGAAAAATCTCCCGGGCAAGTGAGCCGCGCAAATGAGATTGCCGAGCCGCCAAGCAACGCGGTATCTTTTCCCCAATCTTGATTACCGAGTGGAACATTCAATCCCGCGCCCACGGCTGTGAAGCCTGCGCCCGGACGTTTGCCGACAAGGAATCGTATCACACGATGCTCTTTGAGGAACGGGCCGAACTGCGGCGCTCCGACATTTGCGTCGGCTGCTGGGACAAACAGTTCAATGAGGCGCGCGACCGCAAAGGTTTTGTCTCTCATTGGCAGGGCGTGTACAATGCCCCGCCGGCTCAGACACCGGATGCGATCCAGAAAGAAACTGCGGAAACGATCCTGCGTAAGCTGATCGAATTGAATGATCCGAAAAACATTCCCGCCGGCTACATCCTCGCGGTGATGCTCGAACGCAAACGAATCCTCAAGATCAAGGAGCAGTTGACCCGCAACGGCCAGCGCATTTTCATCTACGAACAGCCCAAGACCGGCGACCTGTTCACCATCGTGGATCCGAACCTCCAGTTGAACCAGTTGGAGCAGGTGCAACGCGACGTCGCCGCGCTGCTGGAGCAAGGATTAAATCCAGCCGCACCGCAGCCTGAAGCGACGGTGGCTCCGGCCGCAGCGCCAACGGAAGCGGAAGCCGAAACCCAGGTGAGTTAAATTGGTTTATGCTTCCGCACCGCCGATTTCCCCAAGGACGTTCTGGGCCGGTGGCAATCGTAAATCGTAAATCGTAAATCCAAAATGTCCTCCCTCGCCAACGAGGAACTGCAAAGCCGGCTCGGCCACATGTTTCACGATGTCGCCCTGCTGCAACTGGCGCTCACCCATCCGTCCATCACGCACGAACTCGGCACGACGATGCAGACCAACCAGCGGCTGGAATTTCTCGGCGATGCCGTCCTCCAACTGATTCTCACGCGCGAACTTTTTGAAAAGTTTCCCATCTTCGGCGAAGGCCCGCTGACCAAGGCCCGCGCTAAACTGGTCAACCGCCAGGCGCTGGCCGAACGCGCGGCCCAACTGGAACTGGGCCGTCACTTGTTGATGAGTCGCGGCGAAGAAACCAGTGGCGGCCGTGAACGGGCCTCAGCACTGGCGGATGGCTATGAAGCGGTGGTCGGCGCGATTTTTCTGGATGGCGGCTACGAGGTCGCACGGACTTTCATTCTGCGCGAATTTGCCGACGGCTGCGGTGAGTTGTCTGATCTGCCCAACCTGGAAAACCCTAAAGGCGAATTGCAGGAGCTGCTCCAGGCTGTTTCTCCCGAATCGCCGCAGTATCACGTCATCTCCGCCACTGGCCCCGACCACGACCGGATTTTTGAATGCACGGTGCAACATGCCGGTGTGGAGTTGGCGCGCGGCTCCGGCAAAAGCAAAAAACTGGCCGAGAGCGACGCCGCGCTGGCGGCGCTGAAACAGTTGCGCGCCAGCCAGACCGACAAAACGCAAACTGAACCGCCACCTTGATCTCCAAAACCAAATGAAAAATCTCTTCGCCGCTCATCGCAAACTCCTCATCGGTGTCGTCCATCTGCGCCCGCTGCCCGGCTCGCCGCGTTGGGGTGGGGATTTAAAATCCCTGATTGATTTCGCTGTGAATGACGCACGGGCCTACGAAAAGGGTGGCGCACATGCCGTGTTCATTGAGAATTTCGGCGACGTGCCGTTCGCGAAATCGGGTGTCGCGCCGGAGACGATTGCCGCGATGACGGCGGCGGGTTGCGCCATTCGCGCGGTGGTGAAGCTGCCGATTGGTTTCAACGTGCTGCGTAACGACGCCTGCGCCGCACTGGCGCTGTGCGCCGCGTGCGGTGGAAGTTTCATTCGCGTCAACGTCCACTCCGGCGCGATGCTCACGGATCAGGGGCTGATCGAGGGCGACGCTTACGGGACGCTGCGTTACCGCGCGCGCGTCGCACCGTCGGCGCAGATTTTTGCCGACGTGCTGGTCAAGCACGCCGTGCCGCTGGGTGACTGGCCGATTGAAGAAGCGGCCAGCGACACGCTGGAACGCGGGCTGGCGGATGCGCTCATCGTCTCCGGCACCGGCACGGGCAAGGCCGCCAATCTCAGCGACGTGGAGCGCGTTCGCCACGCCTGTCCCGAGGCAAAAATCCTGCTGGGCAGCGGCGTGACGACGAAAAATGTGCGCCAATTTCTGCCCGTCGCGGACGGCTTCATTGTCGGCTCATCGCTGAAGAAGGACGGCAAGTTGACGAATCCGGTGGATCCGAAACGTGTCGCGGCGTTGGTGAAGGCGTTTTGAAGAAAGCCCCCCGGTCACGTCTGCGGAAAAATTTGGTAGAGCAGGAAGTAGATCACCACGCCGGTCACGGAGACATACATCCAGATCGGCCACGTCCAGCGGGCGATTTTTTTGTGCGCAACAAAGTCTTGCCGACGGGCGCGAGCCAAGGTCATGAAGACGAGCGGCACCACCACCACGGCCAGCACCGTGTGGGTCAGAAGAATGGTCAGGTAAATGGGCCGCCACGCCGGCGGATTGATGAACCGGGTCGGGCCGCGATGCAACACCCAGGCGAGATAACCGTGATAGGTGAGGTAGCAGCCCAGAAAAATCGCGGAGGTGATGAAGGCGGCGATCATGCAGTTGCGATGGGCGATTTTGTTGCCGCGCTTGATGAAGACGAAACCCAGCGCGAGAAAGATGGCGCTCAGTCCGTTGAGGGTGGCGTTGACGACTGGCAGATCGGTGATGCTCATGGTTCGCGTTCCAACTGTTTTACCGCCGCGAGGATTTTTTGCTTCTCGATGGTCCAGTCCACGCCTTCGCCGCCGGTTTCAAAGACGCCGCGCAAGCGCGCCTGTTTGTCCACGACGACGAAGATGGTGCTGTGAATGAAGAGATCATTGTCGGATTTGCGTTCGTCCGGCTTCACTTCCACCGACGTCAATTTCAAGCCGCTGCTGCCGAGCGTGCTGATTTCTTTTTTGGTGCCGGTCAGGAACATCCAGCGGTTGGTGTCGGTGTCGAATCGCTCGGCATACTTGGCCAGAACCGGCGGCGTGTCAAAGTCGGGATCGGTGGTAAGCGTGACCAGCCGGGCTTTACTGATGGCGGGCAGCGCGGTTTCAAGCTCCTTCAATTGCCGCGTCATCTTGAGGCACGGGCCGGGGCAGCGGGAGAAAATGATGTCGGCAATCCACACGCGGCCACGCAAGTCGGCGAGCGTGACGGCGGCGGCGAACTGGTTGGTGAGCGTGAAGTCATTCACCGCGCCGATGACCGGCAAGGGCTGGCTGTGCGGGACGCGGGCTTGCAACGCGGTGAGCAGGTAGGCAAGCAGCAAGGTCAGTATCACCAGCAGGACGCCGGTGCTGAGCATGACGGAGATTTTTCGTGGCTGCGGGTGCATGGCAAAGGATTTAACGGAGGAGCTGTAAAGGGGTCATAAAGGGGTCAGTCCTGCGTTCATCATTTCAAATTAGATTAATCTGTCTGTACGCCGGATTTTGATTTGTTCCAAACCTAACAGTTTCGCCTACCACGTCAAAGTAGGACTGACCCCTTTACGGCACGCGGGACGCAACGATTGCAAACCACGACGCCATGCCGGGTTCGCTGCAGCGCTTGGTTAGGCCACGGTGTCGTCATAAACTCACATCAAGCTCCAAGAGTCGGCGCGCGACTGGTCGCAACTGCTCTGCTGACGCGCACGGCGAACCGAAGATGTCGCGCTCAACCATGAACAGACACTCAATCATCTCCTGCTCCGACCGACTACCTGCCAGAATACGGTAAACCGGTGCGATGTAGCTGTCATACTCGTCCTCGGGCCACTCATCGCCAACACCTATCGGATTCCAGTCGCGGCGAAGAACCTGGCGGATGGAATCCTGAATCTTGGCTGCTCTGGACTCTCTCGAATCGGTCATACGCGTCGAGTGGCCTAACGACCAAGAACTGAGCCACGGCCACGGCAACCGTCCGTGAACCGGCGACCGCAGCGCGAATCCAAAGGCGTAACAGCCGTTGGCTCCAGTGATGTGTTAGGCCACAAAGATGTCATAACTCAAATCAAACTTGGCAAATCAAAATGCTCGTGCGCCGACAGGCTCCGCACTTGCTCGCCGCTCGAAACCGGCGCGAGCTAAATCCTAGTCTAACTGCCGATAACTCTCTCATCTAAAACCGTGAACCGACGACTCACATGGCTCAAGTGCCTCAAACTCCACTGTGGCCTAACGACCCAAGCTCAGCGACCCGGCGCACGAGACGCCACGATTGCAACCGCGACGCTCACGCCGCGTTCGCTGCAGCGCATGGTTAGGTGTCATGGTCATACTCTCCGTCCACATCCTGAACAATATGGGACTGACTCCATGTAGATGTAATAGATGATGCCCGGAATCAAACACAGAAAGAATAAAATCACAGCTACGAACACCTCGCCAATGCCCTGCAATCCTCTGACCTTACCAACCTGATGCGAACCACAATGAGGACACGCTCTGCCACCTCCGACAGCAACCGAAGCAGGTGCTGGCGTCCTGGTCTGCTGCGGGGCGGGTGGTGGTGACTCCAACTGGTCAACCATGTCGCGCAAAGGCAACCACTGGTCATAACCTTCCTCGCAATAGAGAGTGTCCCCGGTAATCGCACCGGAACTCCACAACGAGCGCAACTGACCAATCGTGTATGGTCCTTTCGTTTCGTCTTTTTGGAGAATGTAAAAGGCCATGCGCGCGAATGACACCTAACAGGTGGTTAAGGAGAAGTGGCTGGAACGTTGGTTCTGCCTATATCCTTTTGGCTTCATGGGGTGAAACTGGCTGTTGTTAATGGCTTGGTCAAGGTTATTGGCTGTTTTCTGCTCAAGCCTGCCACCTCAAAGC
>JANYDP010000006.1 GCA_025363535.1 Verrucomicrobiota bacterium
AAAAAGCCACTCCGTTTGTCGGTTGGGCGGTGGCAAGCCTTGGCGGTGGTTGACTTGTTTTCATTAAGGGGCTAATAAATTCCCAACCCAACTGACTGCCTCCGGCGAAATCATCAGTGTGTGTCCCTGATACATTATGAAAGCGAAACAAACCCGCGCGCATGCCTTCACCTTGATCGAACTTTTGGTGGTCATTGCGATCATCGCCATTCTGGCCGCCATGCTGCTGCCCGCGCTCTCCAAGGCCAAGGCCGCCGCCATTCGGACGCAGTGCGCCAGCAACCTAAAACAATGGGGCATCGCGCTCAACATGTACGCCGGCGACAACCAGAATGTGTTCCCCGACAACACCGGCGCGGGCGCACGGGATACTTGTTGGATGGCCAGTTCTTTCACCAGCTTTTATCCGACCTATCTGTACACCAATCGTCGCGGTGTTTCGGCGGCGAACCAGCGCACCATCAACGATGTCATCTACTGCCCCACGGACACATGGCATCGCGTGAACGAAGTGTCCCAAGGGGTGGATAATTTGATCGGTTACAATTATCTGCCTTTCCGATTGGCGACCCAGGGTCTGTCAGCCGACTACAACAGCGTGGGCCTGGTCGGCTGGTTTACGCGTAAAAAGATCGGCGGAGCGTTCCGCCGGGCACCCATCATGTCCGACAAATTGCAACAGCGTTCCGGTGGCGAATGGACCAGTTCGATCAACGGTTCGGAAGTGGTGAACTCCAATCACACGCTGCGCAGCATCCCGACCGGGGGAAATTTTCTGTATGAGGACGGCCATGTGGAATGGCTCGGCTTCAAGTACGTCAGTCTGGGCGTGGTGTCCACCGCCTCGAAGATTCAGTTGGGAACCGGCGGGCCGGGCTCCGGTTGGTATCAATATCTCAAACCCGCCGATGTGGACAAAGGCCCGTGGTGATTTGTTTAACGAGTCGTCCGAACTCGAGATTTAATCCTGACTAGACTTTAGCAGGGAAAATTGTTCAATTGAACGCATCAAACCGATGCCGTTGCTCTGACAGACAATTGAAACCAACCGTCAACCCCAACCAACTCCATGAAACTTTCCTCCCCCAAAACCATTGCCGCTCTCCTCGCGCTGGCCGTTGCTGGCGCGTTCTCCGCCCATGCCGCCGACAAAAAAGTCGTCGTCGGCTTTTCCCAGATCGGCGCGGAGAGCGGCTGGCGCTCGGCCAACACCGACTCCATCAAGTCCGAGGCGGCCAAGCGCGGCATTGATCTCAAGTTCGCCGACGCCCAGCAGAAGCAGGAAAACCAGATCAAGGCGCTGCGCTCCTTCATTGCGCAAAACGTGGACGTGATCGCTTTTTCGCCCGTGGTTGAAACTGGCTGGGAACCGGTGATGAAAGAAATCAAGAAGGCGGGCATTCCCGTGATTCTTTCCGACCGCGCCGTGAAAGTGACCGATCCCTCGCTTTACGTGACGTTCATCGGTTCCGACTTTGTGGAAGAAGGCCGTCGCGCGGGTAACTGGCTGGCCAAGGCCACCGGTGGCAAGGCGGTCATCGCCGAACTCGTCGGCACGCCCGGTTCCGCCCCGGCGATTGATCGCAAGAAGGGTTTTGAAGAAGCCATTTCCAAATTTCCAGGCATGAAAATCGTGAAGTCCCAGAGCGGCGATTTCACCCGCGCCAAGGGCAAGGAAGTCATGGAATCATTTTTGAAAAGCCCCGATGCGAAGGAGATCACCGCGCTCTTCGCGCACAACGACGACATGGCGCTCGGCGCGATCCAGGCGTTGGAAGAAGCGGGCGTGAAACCCGGCAAGGACATGCAGATCGTTTCCATTGACGGGATAAAAAGCGCGTTCGAGGCAATGGCCGCAGGCAAATTGAACTGCACCGTGGAATGTAACCCGCTGATCGGGCCGCAACTCTTCGACGCCGTGAACGCGGTGCTAGCCGGCAAAACTTTGCCCAAGCGCACCGCCGTTCAAGAAGGCGTTTACGAGCAATCCCAGGCCGCCGCCGAACTGCCCAATCGCAAATACTAACCGCTGTTCATGGCCAACGAACAGCAATCGCTCCTAGAGATACGCAACCTTTCCAAGAGCTTTCCCGGAGTCAAGGCGCTGGAGGTGGTGGACTTCACAGTTCGTCGCGGGGAAGTCCACGCCTTGATGGGTGAAAACGGCGCGGGCAAAAGCACGCTCATCAAAGTTCTCACCGGCGTTTACCCCCGCGATGGCGGCACGGTGCGGCTGGATGGTCAGGATATTTCAGCGCGTTCGCCCAAGGACGCCGAGGCATCCGGCATCAGCACGGTCTATCAGGAGGTGAATCTCATCCCGCATTTGTCCGTCGCGGAAAACATCTGTCTTGGCCGTCAGCCCACGCGATTGGGAATGATCCGCTGGGGCGCGATGGCCGAACGCGCCCGCACCGCGCTGGCGCGGGTGGATTTGAAGATGGATGTCGAGCAGCCGGTTTCTTCGTGTTCCATCGCCATTCAACAAATGATCGCCATCGCCCGCGCGCTCGACGTGTCGGCAAAATTGCTGATCCTTGACGAGCCGACTTCGAGCTTGGATGAAAAAGAAGTCGAGGAACTTTTCAAAGTCATCCGCAAGCTGCGCGAACAAGGCATGGGCGTGGTGATCGTCACGCATTTCATGGATCAGGTGTACGCGATTTCCGATCGCATCACGGTGCTGCGCGACGGGCGGCTGGTGGGGGAATATAAAACCGCCGAACTGCCGCGCTTGCAGTTGGTCATCAAAATGATCGGCAGGGAACTGTCCGCCATGCCGTCGGCAAATCGCGAGGCGGTCGGCGTGCAAGTCGGTCAAAAGGAAGTTCTCGTTGAGCTGCGACAACTGGGGCGCGCGGGTTCCATCGCACCGTTCGACATGAAGATTTGCAAAGGTGAGGTCGTGGGTCTCGCCGGTTTGCTCGGCTCGGGCCGCACAGAAACCGCGCGTTTGATTTTCGGCGCGGACAAACCGGACAGCGGCGAACTGCTCGTGGACGGTGAGCCGGTAAGATTCAATTCGCCGCGCGAGGCGATTCAAAAAGGCTTCGCGTTCACGCCCGAAAGCCGCAAGACGGACGGCATCATTCCGCATCTGTCCGTGCGCGAAAACATCGTGCTGGCATTGCAGGCGCGGCAGGGCGCGCTCAAAACCATTTCGCGGGCGAAGCAACTGGAAATCGCCGACGACTACATCAAGCTGCTCGGCATCAGCACGCCGGGGCCGGAGCAGTCAGTGATAAATCTCAGCGGCGGCAACCAGCAAAAAGTGTTGCTCGCGCGCTGGCTTGTGACGCAGCCGCGGCTTTTGATTTTGGATGAACCGACGCGCGGCATTGATGTGGGCGCGAAGGCGGAGATTGAAAAGCTGGTGCAATCCCTGCGCGAAAAAGGCATGGCAGTTTTGTTCATCAGCTCGGAATTGGAGGAGGTCGTGCGCGGCTGCCAGCGTGTGATCGTGCTGCGCGACCGCGCCAAGGTCGGCGAGCTTTCCGGCGGCCAGATCAGCGAAGAGAACATCATGCACACCATTGCGGGGCACGCGAAATGAAAAGGGAACATCGAACAATGAACCTCGAACATCGAACGCCGAATGAACTCGGCGCGCGCGCGTTCGATGTTCGAGGTTCAATGTTCAATGTTTCCCCCTTCACCACCAAACCGTGTATGGCTTCTGATCGTTTCCAAAAGAAAGAAGTCCATTGGTGGACGAGCCTTGTCTGGCCAGTCGCCGGGCTGGCGCTGCTGCTGGGGTTCAACCTGATTTTTACCCCCGGATTTTTTCACGTCGAAGTGCGCGATGGCAATCTTTACGGCGTGTTGATTGATATCTTGAACCACGGTTCGCAAGTCATGCTGCTCGCGCTCGGCATGGCGCTCGTCATCGCCACCGGCGGCGTGGACCTAGCCGTCGGTGCGACCATGGCCATCACCGGCGCGATCGCGGCGCAGTTGATCAACCGGCCTGGCGTCCCGTTCCCCGTCGTCATCGCCGCTTCGCTGGCCGTGGCGACGCTGGCCGGGTGTTGGAACGGCCTGCTCGTGGCCGGCTTTCGCGTGCAGCCCATCGTGGCCACGCTGATCTTGATGGTCGCGGGACGCGGCGTGGCGCAGTTGATCACCGATGGACAGATCATCACGTTCACCGATGAGCGCCTGACCTTTGTCGGCAACGGACATTTTCTCGGCCTGCCATTTCCCATCGTGCTTGCGCTGGCGATGTTCGGCGTGACCGGTCTGCTGACGCGCAAAACCGCGCTGGGTTTGTTCATTGAATCCGTCGGTGACAACGCCACGGCCAGCGCCTATTCCGGCGTGAACGCCCGCAAGATCAAATTCCTCGTCTATGTTTTCTCCGGGCTGTGTGCGGGCATTGCCGGGCTGGTCTCGGCTTCCAACATCAAGTGCGCCGATGCGAACCACGCCGGCCTGTTTCTCGAACTCGATGCCATTCTCGCCGTCGTCGTCGGCGGCACGGCGCTGACGGGTGGACGTTTTTATCTCGGCGGCGCGGTGGTCGGCGCGCTGTTCATTCAGACGTTGACCACCACGATGTACATGCGCAACGTGAGCGCCGACATCGCGCCGGTGCCCAAGGCACTCGCAGTCATCGCCGTGTGCCTGGTGCAATCGCCGGTGTTCCGCCGGAAATTTTTCTCATTCAAGAAGAAGAAATGAAACCGCGCCTTTCCACCAAATATATCCCGCTGCTGGCGACCGGCGCGGTGCTGCTCGCGCTGTACGTCGCGGGCGGACTGCTGTTCCCGAAATTCTTTTCGTTGCGCGTGGCGGTGAATCTGTTCGGCGACAACGCCTTTCTCGGCATCGCGGCGGTGGGCGCGACGTTTGTGATTCTTTCCGGCGGCATTGATCTGTCGGTCGGCTCGGTCGTGGCGTTCACCAGCATCCTCATTGCGACCGCGCTGGGCGAATGGCACCTGCAACCCGCCACGGCCATCACGTTGTCGTTGCTGGCCGGCGCGTCGCTTGGTGCGTTGATGGGCTGTTTGATCCAGGTGTTTGAACTGCCGCCGTTTCTCGTGACGCTGGCCGGAATGTTTCTCGTGCGCGGCCTGGGCTTTGTGGTGCGCGCGGAATCGCTCGGCATTGAGCATCCGTTCTTCGTCGAGAAGGTGAACGAGGCGCTGGCCATTCCCTTGAATGCCAAAGTCAGCCTGCCGTTCACGGCAACTTGCTACGTGGTCATTTTTCTCCTCGCGATGATCGTCGCGCACTACACAAAATTTGGCCGCACCATTTACGCGCTCGGCGGCGACGAAGCTTCGGCGCGGCTGCTCGGCCTGCCGGTCGCGCGCACGAAAGTTCTGATCTACACACTGTCGGGTTTTTGCTCGGCGCTGGCCGGCGTGGTCTATACGTTTTACACGCAGTCGGGAAATCCCGCCTCTTGTGTGGGCCTCGAACTCGACGCCATTGCCGCCGTGGTCATCGGCGGCACGCTGTTGAGCGGCGGCGTGGGGTTCATGGCTGGCACCTTGATGGGCGTGCTGATTCTCGGCTTGATCCAGACGCTGATTACCTTTCAAGGCAACCTCAACACCTGGTGGACGAAAATTGTCGTCGGCCTGCTTGTGTTGGTGTTCATCCTTTTGCAAAGCGTCATTTCCTTCATCTCCGGCCGGTTGAGCACCGCAAAAAAATAGCCGGATTATTTCTGCGGCGGCGTTGATTCAAAATCGCAACCATGAGCAAGTCCACCGTCCACCAGATCAAGATCGTTGATTCGCACACCGGCGGCGAACCGACGCGGATCGTCATCGCGGGCGGCCCCGATCTCGGAAGCGGTCCGCTTGCCGGACGGCGCGAAAAATTTCAGCGCGAGTTCGACCGCTTCCGTTCCGCTGTCGTCAACGAACCGCGCGGCTCGGAGGTTGTCGTCGGTGCGCTGCTCGTCGAGCCAGAGGACAAATCCTGCGTGGCGGGCGTGATCTTCTTCAACAACGTCGGCTACCTCGGCATGTGCGGGCATGGCACCATCGGTCTGGTTGTCACGCTGGCGCACCTGGGGAAAATCAAACCCGGCGACCACAAAATTGAAACGCCCGTCGGGATCATCACCGCGACGTTGCATCCCAATGGCGAAGTTTCCGTCGCCAATGTTCCGAGCTGGCGCGCAAAAAAGTCCGTGACCGTGGATGTTCCTGGCATCGGCCCTGTCACTGGCGATGTCGCGTGGGGCGGCAACTGGTTCTTCCTCATTGAGCAGCACGGGCAGGAACTCACGCTCACGAACGCAGAGCAGCTCACGGATTTTTGCTGGCGAGTTCGTCAGGCGGTGAACGCGCAGGGATTTCCCGAAGTGGATCACGTCGAACTTTTCGGCCTGCCCGCCTTGCCCGGCGCGCATTCGCGCAACTTCGTCCAGTGCCCCGGCAAGGCTTATGACCGCTCGCCGTGCGGTACCGGCACAAGCGCCAAACTCGCGTGTCTCGCCGCTGACGGCAAGCTGGCCGAAGGCGCGATGTGGGTTCAGGAGAGCATCATCGGCAGCACGTTCGCCGGAAAATTTCGCTGGCTGGATCGGGCGACAGGAAAAGTCGAACCCTTGATTACCGGCACGGCGTTTGTGAATGCGGAAGCCACGCACCTGCTCGACGAGCGTGATCCGTTTTGCTGGGGCATCCGGTAAATGAGCAAGCGCATCGTCATC
>JANYDP010000074.1 GCA_025363535.1 Verrucomicrobiota bacterium
TGAAGGCGAAGTACGCTCCCCGCACCGGCAGGTTCACGCGCAGCGGCTGCACCTTGGCCGCGACGATGGTTTGCGCCTGCTGCAACTTATCCCACTGCTGTTCGGCGGCGGCGTTGTCATAGAGTGCGGCGGACTTGTTCAACTGCCCGGCCGCTTTCCCAGCGTCGAAGAATAATCCATTGTTGCGTGTGGAAAAATCATTCTGCGCGCTGATGAGATTGCTCGCCTGCGCGCTCTTCAAATCGCCTTCGAGTTTTTTGACCTCGGCATCCTCGTCCCGGCCGCCCCAGGATTTTTCCTTCGCGCGATTGAACGTCGCGTTCGCCTCGCGCACATTGCCGCCGGCCAGTTGGCGCTTGGCTTCCAGCACGTCCTTGCGGACTTCGGCCTGCGCGGATTTTTTGCTGACCGACTCCATCCGCGTGTAATCCAGGATGGAAAAACTCGACGAGGAAGTCTGCGCCGCCGCCAGTTCGCGGGACATCGTGCCGGTGAAATTTTGGTATGCGTAATCCGGCGGCAGATAAATCTCCCAGCGCGCGTTCTTCAGCGGCACGTCAAACTTCGGTGACACAAAACCCACCGCGCCGCGCGCCTTGGGAAACGCGCCCGCGCCTACATAGGTCAACTCGACCGTCAGCGTGCCGTCGTCCGCGCCGGATGGTTGAATGGGCAGCAGCAGCTTTCCGTCGCTCACACTGGGCCGCACCGGCTGCCCCCCGACGAATGCCGACCAGACTTTCGCGCCCGCCGGCAGTTCGATTTGCAAAAATGGGCGTCCGTTGTTCCGCACCGTGAGTGACATCTCGGTCATCATCTGGCCGTCGTCTGCTACGACCGTCGTGAGCCGCGCGTTGTCCACCAGCACCTGCAACACTTCCATCTCATCGAACCGCCGCGCCTCCAGCGCCAGCGGCGGGTAGCCCGGGCGCAGGTAGCGATAGACCAGTGTCGTGGCTTCGTCCGTCCGGCCCGCCCAGTCCGGCACATCGCCCGTGTCCACGCGCTGCAAATCCGCCGCGTGCAGTTCGCTGATTTGCAGTGGCGCTTTCGCCGAGAGGACGAGCAGGCCGGTCTCGCGTTCCACGCCGTCCGCCGTGACGCCGGCCACTTCCAGCGTGTTCGTCTTCGCGCCGCGCGCCTGCTCCCATGTTACGTTCAGCGTGTAAAAACCCCGCGTCGCACTTTGCAATTCCACGCGCCAGACGCGGGAGTGGGTTGATGGATTGGGGCTATCAACCATCAACTTTGAACCATCAACCAACTCGCGGCTGCGGATGTTGGCACCGGTGATCTCCACGTTGCGGAAACTTTCCGGCACCTTGATCCGCAATTCCTTCACCGGCGAATTCGCGATGTCATACCGCACCAGTGAACGTCCGCTGACCAGGGTTTCCGTCAGCTTGATCGTGTTGACGATCTCGGCGCGCACCCACGATTCCACCGTCTCCGTCGCCACACTTAAGGTCCAGTCCGCCGCCGCTCTGGGCTCCGCCGAAATAAATTTATAAGCCAGCACGCCGCCGCCGGACGCCGCGAGGTAATCCGGCAGCGACACCGCCGGAATTTCCGTCAGGCCGTCGAACGACCCCGTCCGCACCGCCACGCCCGCGTCGGCGGAAACCGCCACGTAGCCGGTGAGCTTCACCGCGCCCAGCGGATGCACGCCCGCGATGGCGAGTGACTTTGGCAGTCCCTTGAAACTCCGCGCCAGTTCCACCCCGAGCCGGTAGCTGCCGCTGGTACGATCCTTCAGCGTGACTTCCAAGACGCGCCCTCCGCTTTCCTCACGTTCGACCTGCTGCAAGATATTGTTCCCGCTGACGCGTTCGACGCGGTAGCCGTCGGGCAGCGCGACCTTCAGCGCAAACACGCCTGCGCGCTTGATCGTGAAATCAATGGTGGCTGACAACCCCGACTGTTCCCCGCTGACGCGAAAATAATTTTTCACCACGGCTTCGGTCTGCGGCTGCACGGCCTCGGCCCGGGCGCGCAACGTGAACTCCGGTTTTGAAAACCGAAACGCGCTGACCAGTCCGCCCACCTTCTCCACTCCGGCCCGCGCGAATTCCTCCGCATCCACGCGTTGCAAATCGGTCGCCGACTCAATCGTCAGCCCCAGTTCCTCGGCCCCGCGCAAACCCACCAGGCCGGTTTCGCGCTTCACGTCCAGCGCGTGCGGCGTCTCCACCGCCACGCTGGCCGGCAGCGCGTCCAAAACTTTTTCCGTCTCCACCGTCAGCCGCCACGCCGGTGAAACACCCTTGAGCAAATCCACCACAAGAATTTGCGCGCCGTTCTCGGCTTTGATCTCCCACGTCCGCATCCCCGCACCCTCCACGCGCAGCAACCGTTGCCCGGCGGGAATCAGCACGCGCGCCTGCCGCAGCTCGCCTTGTGTCACCTGATAATCCAGCGTCGCGCGGACATTCACCACCCCCCCGCCAAACGTGACGATGGCCGCGTTCTGGCAGAACACCGTGGCCGCCACCTCCGCCGCCCGTTTCACGCGCGGCGTCCACAGCAGCTCGACGTGATCGCCGGAACCCATCACCGCTTCGACCCGCGTCTTGTCCCTTTCCAAAATACGATTGAGCGAAATGGCCTCCGGAAAATCCACGTCCGCCTCGGCCTGGTCCAGGATCAACGCGACCTGGCTGGTGAGCGCGGGCGGAATTTCAAAGTGCAACCGCCGCTTCGTCACGTCGCCCGTGACCTTGACGAGTAATTTGATCTGCACCGCAGCCTCGCCGCCCTTGGTGAGCCGCACCGCGATGCGGTTGCCTTCGCGGACAAGCTGCGCCTGGCCGTTCTTGACCGTGAACTGCTGCACCGCCACTTCGTCACTGAAGAGTGGAATCGTCTGCCCCAGTTTGCCGGAGGAAAATTGCAGCGTGGCTTCGAGCAGCGCGACGCGGTCGTTCACGGTGCCCAAGTAATTCGCTGAAGCAAGGGATGCAAGTGAAACGTGATTCGTGAAATGTGAATCAGCGGCGTTCGCCCCGGCCACGCTCAACGCGAGCAACAACGTAATCATCGCCGCCACGGGGGGAAGATTGCTGTCGGTGGACGGCGGCTCGGGCAGGGACGGCGTGACGACTGGCGCGGACTGATTGCCACGCGGCCAGTATTTCCAGATGAGCAACGCGATCACTGCGAGCGTCACGACCGGGAAACCGATGATGAGCGCGTCGTGCAACGCGCGCCATTGCACCAGCAAACTGCCGACCGAGCCGAGCATCAAGGCCAGCGCGAGCGTCAGCACGAAACTGTTTCGTGAAGCGCGCCATTGCCACCACCACACGGCGAGGCCGAGCAGAAACGCCGCGCTTTGCCAGGCCATCTGGATGGTTTGAAACGTGTGGAACGACATCACCCGCGCGCGGATCGAAAGCGCTTCGTTGCCGACGTTGAGAACTTTCGTGAAGAGGAACGGCTGGCCGGTCTGTGGCAGTTCGATGTGCAGCGAGCGGATGCCGGCGACGGTGGGAGCGTCCGCTACGCCGTTCACGCCCAGCGTTAAGCCGGGCAGCGCGGTGGCCGGAGCATTGGCCGCCGGAAGACCGGACAGACTGAGGGTGTCAACGCCGCCCGCACCCCCGCCGCCGCCGAATCCGCTCACGCCGGCCGCCGGAGAATTTGCAAACTGGCCGCGCCGCAACGCCGCTTGCTGCTGCACTGCGACGCGTGCCGGCGTGGTGCGTTGGATCAGGCCGCGCTGGTTTAATTCGCCGAAGGCCCGCCCACTCAACTGCTGCACGCTGCCGTCGGCCATCAGCACATTGCACTGGCCTTCAACCTCGGGGCCGTAGGCGATCACCGAATCCGGCGTGATGTCGTTCAGCGAAAGACCCGCGCCGATGTAGGTGAACCGTTGTCCGGTCGCCACGTCGTAGGTGATTTTGTCAGTGTTGAGTTCGTCTTTCATTTCCTCGAATGACACGGGCAGACGGTCGCCGTTGTCGCCGGAGAAAATGCGTGTGGCCAGGCCGATCTGCTTGAGGTTGTTGACGGAGCTGATGCGTTGCGCGCGTGACTTCGCCTTGCTCAAGGCGGGCAGCAGCATCGCGCCGAGAATGGCAAGGATCGCGACCACCACCAGCACGTTGATCAATCCGCTCCAGCCCCGCCGCACGGCGGAAATTACAAACGCAATCACGAGAAATGCCAGCAGGCCGACTATGAAAATCGCCGCGCCCATTTCCCGCAACACTTGGAGATAGAACGCGAGAAATTTTTCCCACGCATCGAGCAATTCATACGTGGTGCCTTGCGCGATATTCATGCTGCCGCCGAATTTGGAAAGCCGCAGCGTGGCCGGCACGAAGATTTGCCACTCGGCGTAGGTGTTCGGCACGTCCGTGCGCGGCGCGGCAAGATCGAGGTTCTTCGACCAGCTCGACGCGAGCGCGCCGTTGGTCTGGGCGTAAGTGATGTCCACGGCGAACGCCTGGTCGCGGTTCAACGCGCGCGGCAAAGAAACCAGCACCCAGTCGCCATCGCGCTCGGGTTTGGCGGGCTGGCCGTTCACGTAGCAGCCCCAGAGCTTCGAGTCCTTCGGCAATTGGAAGCGCTGAAATTGCTTCTCGTTGTTCTTCACCATGAATGACGCCTGCGTGAGCATCTCGCCGGCTTCGGTGAGGACGGAGGTGATCTGCGTGCGGTCGGCCACGGCTTCGAGCACGCGCTCCTCGGCGTAGCGTTTCACGTCCACCGTCATTGCGTAATCGTCGCCGGTG
>JANYDP010000084.1 GCA_025363535.1 Verrucomicrobiota bacterium
TCCAGCGCGGCGATGTCGCGGCCGTTTTCCTCGCCGCGCACGAGACCGGAAAATTCCGCGAGCGCGCCCACGCTCGCCGGTGGTGGAGAATTTTCCCCCACGATGCGTTGCGGCGTGATGTGTATTTGAATTTCCACTTTGAAAATGAAATATGCCTATCCGCCCGACACTGGCGGGATCAGCGCCACTTCGTCTCCGTCAGTGAAACGTGTTTGGGCATCGGCGTATTCACCGTTGCGGGCGAGGCGCGTGGTGGGGCGGAATTTCGCCAGCCCCGGCTGCGTGGCGATGAGTTTGCGCCAGAAGCCGTCGGCGTCGAGACTTTCGAAAATGTTCATTTCCAGTTCCGCCACGCCGGTGGCGTCTTTGAGATGAGCGAAAAGGAGAATGCGCATGACGGATGAAGGTTCAATTGGCGGCTTCGAGTAACAATTTTCCACCAGCGAAAATCAGCACGGCGGCGAGCACGCGGCTGAAAGTGACGCTGCTCCAGCGGCGCGCGCCGAAAAATGTGCCGAGCAACGCGCCGATGACCGCCGGCAGCGTGAGCCAGAGCAGCGGCCCGGCGTTGGCGATGGCGTGCGCGCCCGCCCCGACCAGACCGGCGATGGAATTGACCACGATGAATCCTGCCGCGATGCCGCCGGTGGTTTTTGGTTTCACCCAGCGGAACAGATACAGCACCGGACTCAGGAACACGCCGCCGCCAATGCCGGTCAGTCCGGCCAGGAATCCCAGAACCGCACCTACGATCAGCGCGAGCGGCCAGAGAAATTTCCGCAACGCCACATCCTCGGTCTGCCAGCGGGCGCGCAGCAGCAAAACCACTCCCGCCACTGACAGCACCGCGCCGAGCACCAGCTTGTAGGTGTGCGGGCTGACGTGGACGCGGCTGCCGAGAAAGGCGCACGGGATGGACGCGACGGCAAAGGTAAGGAGCACGCGGCAGTCAAAATGTCCGGCTTTCCAAAAGCGCCACCACGCAACGCCGGCAACCAGGACGTTGGTGATCAGCACCGCCACGCGCGCGGAGGCGGGTGCGACGCCCAGCAGCGCGAGTGCGGCGAGATAACCGGTCGCGCCGCCGTGCCCTACGGACGAATAGAAAAACGCGACGGCAAAAACGGCGACGAGCAGAAACATCCAGTTGAGCGTGGTCAGATCATGCATGGGCTGGTATCAGGTTTTCCATTACTCCACCAAATCCGTTATATCATGTCAAATATAACGGGTCGAAAACCCTTGAAATGTTTTCCACATTGGAATGAAGCCGCCTCAAGCCGCGCTTCAGTCGCGTAAAAGTTTCCGCAATGCCTGCCAGTCGGTCTGCACGGTTTTCAGGCTGGCTTCCTCCATGCGTTGATAAAGTTCCAGCGCGCGGCGACCGGTCTCGGTCAACTCCGCACCGCCGCGCTGGTGTCCACCGCGCACTGCCTCGACCACCGGCTCCTTGAAGCAGGCGTTCATGGTTTGAATCAGCGACCAGGCGCGCATGTAGGACATCTCCATGCGCTTGGCCGCTTCGCTGATGGAACCGGTTTGCTTCACGAGCGCCAGCAGTTCCACCTTGCCAGGTCCGAGCGCGATGTCTCCTCCGGACGAGATGCGCAACCGGGGTCGCAGCGAAGTTTCACGGATGGCTTTGATTTTTTTGGTCATGCAGGCGTGTTGACGCCTCACTCTTTTGATTGCATGTGCAGTTTTGCGCAAGCGGATTCGCACAGGCCGATGAAGGTTTCCTCGGCGAGGTTGAGGCGTTTGCCGCGCCAATGCAGGATGCCCCAACGACGTTGCAATTTGCGCCGGCCCAGCGGCAGTGCGACGAGCGAGCCTTCCTCGATCTCCTGTTTCGCGATCCACGGGGCGAGGATGCTCACGCCGAGGCCGAGCTTCACCAGCTCCTTCGTCGCCTCCATGCTGCCGACTTCGATGACCGTCTTGAGCGTCATGCCTTCGCGCCGGAAATAATTTTCGATCAGTCCGAACGTGACGCTGCGTTTGCTGTAAAGGATATGGTTCTCCCGCGCAATCTCGGAGCGCTCGGCGTGTCCGGCCTTCGCCCACGGATGCAACGGCGAAACCAGGAACTGCAGCTCGTCAGTGAACAGCGGATGAAATTCCAACTGCGATTCCTTCTCCGCCTCCAGCGAGAGTGCGAGGTCAATGCGCGGTTGCAGCAGCGCCGCGACGAGTTGGTGCGTGTCACCGGTTTCCAGCGCGATGGCGTGCTCGGGAAAACTTTCCTTGAACTCTCGCAGCACGGGCGGGATGAGATGCTGACAAGCGGTGGTGCTGGCGCCGAGACGCAAACGGCCGCGGCCCCACTTGCCGAGGAGTGTGATGGATTCGCGCGCGGTTTCCATTTCGGATAAAATTTTTGCGGAGTGTTGCAACAACTGTTCGCCGGCCTGGGTCAGCACCACCTTTTTGCCCAGCCTGTCCAAAAGCCGACAGCCGATGTCGTTTTCCAGCGCCTTCATGGAATGGCTGATGCCTGATTGCGTGAGGTGCAGTTCGCGCGCGGTCTGCGTGAAACTTCCGGTGCGGGCCAGCACGCAGAAGGCGCGGAGCTGCCGACTGTCGAGGGGAGTTTTCATGTATGAATCAATTTCATCATCGTCATGGGAAACTTCAACGCAGTCATTGTGCCAAACAGTTTGTGTTGGCACGGGCGCGGCTAAAGGGTGGTTGTCGAAACAAACCTGACGTGTTGTGAACGTAAAAATAAAAAAAGCCGAACTGGGGCCGTTGCGCCTGGGCTTTGTGCCGCTGACAGACTGTGCTCCGCTGGTGATGGCGCAGGAGCTGGGATTGTTCCGCAAGTTCGGCTTGCGGGTGCGGCTGGAGCGCGAACTAGGCTGGGCGACCGTGCGCGACAAGATAATATATGGCGAGCTGGACGCCGCGCACGCGCTGGCGGCCATGCCGGTGGCGGCGACGCTGGGCCTCGGCTCGATTCCGTGCGATTGCCTGACCGGGCTGGTATTGAATTTAAACGGCAACGCCATCACGCTTTCCAATGATTTATGGAATCGTGGCGTGCGTGATGGCAACACCTTGCGAGAGGAGATCAAACGATTGCGGCCCCAAACCACGCTGACATTCGGCGTGGTCTTCCCATTTTCCTCGCATCGGCAACTGCTGCGGAAATGGCTCTTGGCGCACGGCATTGATGCCGACCGCGACGTGCGGATCGTCGTGGTGCCGCCGCCGCAGATGGCGGCCAATCTCAAGGCGGGCAACCTGGATGGTTTTTGCGCGGGCGAGCCGTGGAACTCCGTGGCGGTGCAGGCGCGCGCGGGCTGGTGCGTGGCGACGAGCGCGCAACTGGATCATGGCCATCCCGAAAAAGTACTGATGGTGCGGCGGGAATTTGCCGCGCACCACCCGAACGAACACCGCGCGCTGATTGCGGCGCTGCTGGAGGCCTGCGCCTTTTGCGCCGCGCCGGAAAATTATGAGCGGATTGCCGGCACGCTGGCGCGCCCGGAATTTGTCGGCGTCCCGGCGGAACTCCTGCGGCGTGGCCTGGACGGGCGGTTGGATTTTGGCCGCGCGGACATCCATGCGGTGCCGGAGTTTTGCGTGTTCCACGGTGGCAGCGCCAATGAACCCTCCAGCGACAAGGCCGCCTGGGCGCTTGGACTCGTTCAAGCCAGCGGGCTTTGTCTCCGGCCGGACAAACTTGATTTCGCCCTGGGCCGCCAGATTTTTCGTTCCGACATTTTTGAACAGTCCCTCAGGCTGTCTCGTGAAACCCCTAACCCAACTCATCATGAAACTGAATCCAAAACTGAAACCGCACTCGTCTGAACTTTCCCGCCGCGATTTTATCCGGCGTACCGCCAAGGGCGTCACGCTCGCCTCGTTGTTTGCCGGCCTGCCGAAAGCCTGGACTGGCACGGCCTACGCCAGTGACGCACCGGAAACCACCGCGTTGAACTTTGGCATGATCGCACTGACCGACTGTTCGCCCATCGTCATCGCGCACGAAAAAGGTTTCTTCAAGAAATACGGCATCAACTCCACCGTGACCAAGGGCGCGAACTGGGCGGCCATCCGTGACAACCTCAGCAGCGGCACCATCCAGGCCACGCACATGTTGATCGGCATGCCGCTCGCCTCGACGATGGGTCTCGCCGGTTCACCGAAGAAGCCGATGATTATCCCGTGGTTGATGAACCGCAATGGCCAGGCGATCACCTTGAAGACCGAATGGAAGGGCAAGGTCGGCGCTGATCCCAAGGCCATCAAGCCGTTCGTGGACCAGGCCAACAAGCTGGGCGAGCCGCTGACCTTCGCCATGACTTTCCCGCCGGGCACGCACGCGATGTGGATGCGCTATTACTTGGGCGCGGGCGGCATCAATCCCGACAAGGATGTTTCCCTCATCACCGTGCCGCCGCCGCAGATGGTGGCGAACATGAAGATTGGTAAGATGGATGGTTTCTGCGTGGGCGAACCGTGGAACGCGCGCGCCATTGCCGACGGCATCGGCTACACGTCAGTTTCCACGCAGGACATGTGGAAGGATCATCCGGAAAAAGTTTGCGCGTTTCTCGCCGAGTTTGCGGACAAGAATCCTAAGACCGTCAAGGCCGTGCTCAAGGCGCTAAACGAAGCGAGCGTCTGGCTCGACAACCTGGAAAACCGCCCGGAGCAATGCGCGCTCGTGAGCAAGCCCACCTACATCAACTGCGATGCGAAGACGATTCTCGGACGACTCCAGGGGCACTACGATTATGGCGACGGTCGCACCAAGGAGGATTCGAACTACATGATCTACAGCCAGCGGAACTGCAACTATCCGCAGCTCAAGTATGCCAAGTGGTTCCTCGCGCAGTACCGCCGCTGGGGGCTGGTCACCGGCACGCCGGACTACGAAGGCATCGCCAAAAAAGTCATGCGCCCGGACATCTACGAAGAGGCGATGAAGGAAATCGGCTACACGCACGGCGGCGCGGACAACAGCGCGGAAACCTTGTTCGACGGCGCGACGTTTGATCCGGCAGGCGATCTCGAAGCGTATGCAAAGAGCTTCGGGGTCAAAAACATCAAAGGTTAACCATGAACTCCACCGCCACAAACCGTCGTGAACTTTGGCTGCAAGCCTTGAGCCAGGGTTCGGTCTGGCTCCGCGCCTTGAAGCTCGGGTTCACGACGGGTTTGTTGCAGGCGGCGGTCAACCAGGGCGACCG
>JANYDP010000087.1 GCA_025363535.1 Verrucomicrobiota bacterium
CGTGATCCTGCTCGCCGAACATCCGGTGGTGGATTACGAGCCGAAGGCCCGTGAGTATGGCGTCACCGCCGTGTTGGACAAAGCCCAGGAGATTTTGCAAGTGGCTGAGTTAACCCGCACCATTGCGATTCCCGGTACCCGCCAGTTTTAACCCCGCCCCCGGATGAACTGGACCTCAAACTTTTTTCGCGGTGGATGGAAGGCACTCCCCACCACTCCCGCCCACCTCCACGGGCGGGGGACTTCCATCCCCGCGATCTTTTTTCCCCGGCCAGGCCGGCCGCTGATATATGAAACATTCACCGCCCGAAGTTTTGTTGATCGAAGACGATCCGCTGCAAGTCCGGGTGGTGCTGGCGATGTTGGGATTCGACCACCTGCCGCGCCACCGGCTGCACCATGCCGACCGGATGAGCGCGGCGCTGGCTCACTTGCAATCCCGCGCGCTGGACGTGGTGCTGATGGATCTCGATTTGCCCGACAGCGCCGGGCTGGACTCGCTGCGCCGGGTGCGGGCCGCCGCGCCGCAACTGCCCGTGATCGTGCTGACGGCCAATGCCGACGAGGCCATGCGCCGCGAAGCGGTGGAACTTGGGGCCGATGAATATTTGTTCAAAGGCCGCGTGGATCGTCACAGTCTGGAACGTTCCCTCACCCTGGCCATCCGGCGCAAGCGCGCCCAGGACGCGTTGCACCAGGCCCAGCAGCGTTTTGCCGAACTGGCGGAAAACCTGGACGAAGTGTTTTGGATCTCGGGGCCGAACATAAGCGACCGCAGCTATGGCAGTCCGGCTTATGAAAATATCTGGGGTCGTCCGCCCGCCATGTTGGAGGCCGACGCCGCCGACTGGATCAAGGCCGTTCACGCGGAGGATCTCCCGTCGGTCCAGGCGGCGCTGCATGTCGCCGGCACGGGCGCGGAATACCAGGCCCGCTACCGGATTGTCCATGCCGACGGCTCGCCGCGCTGGATTCAGGAGCGGGGCCGGCCGGTGCTGGATGCCGCCGGCCGCGTGAGTCACATGATCGGCTTCGCCCGCGACATCAGTCAGCACAAGCAGGTGGAGCAGGCCCGCGATCAGAGTGAGGAACGGTTTCGGGCGTTGTTTCTGAACAGCCCCATGCCCACTGCGGTGACCAGCCTTTCGGAAGGACGGTTTCTGCGCGTCAACGAAAGTTTCGCCGTCTTGACCGGTTACACCGTCGCAGAACTCCAGGGCCGCACCTCGTTGGAACTGGGCCTGTGGGCGCAGCCCGAAACGCGCGGACCCCTGGCCGGCGAATTGCAGCAGCAAGGGTTTTTGAAAAGCCGGGCCGGCCACTTGCGTACCAAGCAGGGCACGGACCGCCACCTGTTGATCTCCGCCTCGCGCGTGCAAATCGGCCTCTCCGACTGCGTGATCCTGATGGCCGAAGACATCACCGCGCACAAACAGGTGGAGGAGCAATTGCGCGCCCAGGCCCGGCTGCTGGATTTGGCGCACGACGCCATCATCGTCTGCGATCTGGACGACTGCGTCCGCTACTGGAACCAGGGGGCGGTGACTTTGTACGGCTGGTCGGCGGCGGCGGGCCGGAAACTCGGCGAGCTTTGCCGGATCGAAAGCCCCGGCTCCCGCGCGGACCGCGAGCAGTTGCTGCAAACCGGCCAGTGGTTCGGCCAAATTCACCAACGCACGCACAGCGGCCAGCAGGTGATCGTCAACAGCCGCTGCACGCTCGTGCGCGACGAGCAGGGCCGGCCCCAGTCGGTGCTGGTGATCAACACTGATGTGACCCAGCATAAAAAACTGGAGGATCAGTTTTATCGCGCTCAGCGGCTGGAAAGCATCGGCCAGCTCGCCGGCGGCGTGGCTCATGATTTCAATAATTTGCTGACGGTCATCTCCGGCCATTGCGAACTGCTCGCCGCCGATTTGCCGCGGGAGAATCCGATGCAGGAAGCGGTCGCGCAAATCAGCCGTGCCGCCGCGCGTGCGGCCACGCTCACCCGGCAGTTGCTGGCGTTCAGCCGACAGCAAACCCTGGAACTCCAGGTGACTGATCTGAACCGCGTGGTCGCCGACGTGGAAAAAATGTTGCGTCGCCTGATTGAAAAAACGTCCAGCTCGAAACCCGCCTCACGCCCGGCCTGCCCCTCGTCAAAGTGGATGCCGGCCAGATTGAACAGGTTATTCTCAACCTCGTCATCAACGCCCGCGATGCCTTGACGGAGGGCGGTAAAATCGCCCTCGAAATCCGCAGCGTCGCATCCCCGGAAGGCTTCGTGATCCCCGGCCCCGAATTCCAGCCGGACCGCTGTCTCCAACTCAGCATCAGCGACACCGGCTGCGGCATGACGCCCGAAGTGCAGGCGCGGATTTTCGAGCCGTTCTTCACCACCAAGCCCGTCGGCAAGGGCACGGGTCTCGGACTCGCCGTGGTGCAAG
>JANYDP010000148.1 GCA_025363535.1 Verrucomicrobiota bacterium
CCTCGGGCCGCTTGGCGATGGCGCGCGCGATGGCCACGCGCTGCTGCTGGCCGCCGGACATCTGGGAGGGAAAATGATCCATGCGATCGGTGAGTTCGACCAGCGCGAGCGCGGCTTCCGGCGTCATCGGATCGCGCGCGATCTCGGTGATGAGTGCGACATTCTCCCGACCGGTGAGGCTGGGGATGAGATTGTAGAATTGGAAAACGAACCCGACGGCATCGCGGCGGAAGCGCGTGAGTTCATCCTCATCCGCGCCCGCGAGGTCGTTGCCGCGATAGGTGAGCGTGCCGTCCGTCGGCGTGTCGAGGCCGCCGAGAATGTTGAGCAGCGTGGATTTTCCCGAGCCGGATGCGCCGAGCAGGACGATGAGTTCGCCGCGGTAGAGATCGAGGTCGATGCCGTCGAGCGCGCGGATTTCCGTCTCGCCGCTCGGGTAGATTTTCGTCAACCCGCGCGCGGTGAAGAGCGATTCGCGCGCGGCTCCGCCGGGCGGCGGACTTGGCGGCTGGCTGAGCGTGGGCGTGGCGGTCGCGATGGGATTCACTGGCGGGAGTATCGGCGGGATTTTGGAAAATGTCAGTTTCCCGCTGCCAATGAAGCGACTTCCAACAATCTGCCATTCAGAGCGGAGGGCCCGGTGGGTGGAGCGGTCGGGGTGAAATAGCTTCACCAGCTTCCGCCAGTCTCTCATCGCGGAGCGATGCCCTGCCGGTAGCCGGGGCTTTCAAGCCCCGGTTCTATCCCCCAAACCGCCCGCGTCGCGGAGCGACGCTTGCCCTCAGTCCCACAGATACCGCTCCTCGTAGTCGATCCCGTGCCGCACCAGTAGCGCCACAAATTCCTCTTTGAACGTCTTCCTCCGATGATGCTCCCGCTGTTTCTCGATATACGCCGTCAGCGTCGGCAGATTGGATTTGCTCACCGCAAACGCCCCATAACCATCCTGCCACGCAAACCCGCGCATCGCCGGGAAAGTCTCCTTCAGCCACTTCGACGAACCGCCTTTGATCTGCTGCAGCGCCTTGCTCACAGCCAGCGTTGGCGGCAACCCCACCGCCATGTGGACATGATCGGGCATGCCGCCAATGCGGATGGGTTTCATCCCATTCTCACGGGCGATTCCGCCGAGGAAACTCCAAATGCGCTCCTCAATCTCGTGGCTGATCCAAGGCTCGCGATGCTTCGTGCTGAAAACAAAATGGCAATGCAGTGAAGTGAACGTGTTACCCATGCGAGGTCGATAACAGACCCCCGGGATGGTGGCAAACGTCGCCCGGCCATCGCGGAGAGATGCTCCGCCGGTAGCCGGGGCTTTCAAGCCCCGGTTCGTTCCCACAAGCCATGCGCGTCGCGGAGCGACGCTTGCGCCGATCACCGCCCAGCGCATCTTTCGCAAACGTCGCTTCGCGACGAATCCCGCCTCACGCCTCATCCGGGGCTTGAAAGCCCCGGCTACCGGCAGGGCATCGCTCCGCGATGAAACGCATTTGAGCCGCCCGTTGACATCCTTTCTCCGGCGTCCTACCGTCGCGCTCGTTGAGTTCTGACAAAAGCCGTGTGAGCGATAATCGCTCTGAAGCGGCGATAACCAAACAAGAACTCTTAGAAAGCAAATATGAAAGTAAAGTTCCCGGCCATGGAGGCCACTATCGGGCAGCGTACCTATTACGCCTGCGTCATGAAGCTCACGGCGATTCCGAAAATGTTCACGTTCACGGATTGGATTGAGTTCACACCGGAGGATCGAGAGCAACGGGTTCTCAATAAGAAGCGAATACCGGACATCGCCAGGTATATCTTGGACAACGAGGACGGTTACCTCTTCTCATCAATTACCGCCTCATACAAATGCGAGGTCCGGTTCGAGCGAGTCAGTCCCGACGGACTTGGGTTCCTTGAGATGAATTTCGAAGAGGCCAACTTTGTCGTCAACGACGGCCAGCACAGATGCGCGGCAATTGCGCATGCTGTCCGGGAGAATCCCGCCCTCGGCGATGAATCGATATCGGTCCTCCTTTTCCCATATGAGAACAGGTCGCGGGTGCAGCAGATGTTCACTGACTTGAACAAGGAAGCAGTGAAAACATCCAAGTCGCTCAACATCCTCTTCGACCAGCGAGACATGCAGGGCAGAGTAACCTTAGAGGTTTGTGAAAAGGTTCCAGCCTTTCAAGGACTGGTGGACAAGGACAATGTGTCCCTGCCGGCTCGCTCGGAAAAAATGTTCACTCTCGCCGCACTCTACGACGCGAACGAGGAGCTTCTGACGGGTAAGAGGATTAGTGATGATGCGTTCTTTAAC
>JANYDP010000241.1 GCA_025363535.1 Verrucomicrobiota bacterium
ATTCTCGGTGTCGGCCGGTTGAGCAAAGCCCACGGTCGAAACGAGGCGGAGTTCGCACTGCTGATCAGCGACCGTTGCCAGCGGCAGGGGCTGGGCACCGAACTGCTCAAACGGCTGGTGCAAATTGGGCGCGACGAAAAACTGGCGCGTCTCACGGCCGTCATCATGGCGGACAATCACGCCATGTTGCAACTCAGTCGGAAGGTCGGTTGCACGGTCGGGCCGGGGATGGATCAGCATGATTTTATGGCTGAGTATGTTTTCAAGTGAGGTCGCGATGAAGGACAACGTCAGGGGCGATTAAAATAATTGGCTCCTTTTCATCGTCGTCCTCGTCCTCGAATTGCCATGGTTAGAGGACTTTCCCGGTTGAGCCGGAGGCTGGAGGTGGGCGGATTTTAGTTTGGAGGCGGCAATAGATGCGCAGTCTTTGGCAATCGGCGGGTAGTTGCGGCGGGCGATTGAGGCAAGGCTGGGTCAAGTCAGGCGCAGACAGTGCGCCCGGAATGCAGCCACAAACCATAATCAAATCAACCATGAAAAAAATAATCACACTTGCAGCCACTCTTAGCTTCGCCGCAGCCTTGGCGGTCAACGCCGCCGAGGTGAAAGACAACTGGGCCAAAACCTGCGTGAAATGCCACGGCGAGGACGGCAAGGGTCAGACCAAGATGGGCCAGAAGGTCGGCGTGAAGGACATGACCGACGCCAAAGTGCAGGAAGCCTTCAAGGACGAGGACGCCTTCAAGGCAGTCAAGGAAGGTTTGAAGGACAAAGAGGACAAAATACTGATGAAGCCGGCGGAAGGATTGTCGGATGACGAGATCAAGGCGTTGATCCAGTACGTGCGGGCGTTCAAGAAATAGTCGCGGCGCACCGGTTGCCGGAGCCTGCCCGGCAGCCGGCGGCGGCAACAATTCCCATGAACAACCAGTCCAAAACCGCTTCGATCCTGCTGGCCGTGAGCATGGTCTTTGCCGGGCTGGCAGTCTGGTTTGCCGCAGGTTCCAGCGGCCTCCCGGCGACGCGAAACATTTCTTTGGTGGACACAAACTTTCTCGACCGGTCCACCGTGCGGCGTTCGTATGCCGACCTGGTCCGCGCCCAAGAGGATTTGTCCGACTTCGACTGCTACGCCTGCCACGAAAAAGGCAAGGCCCCGCCGATGCGCTACGACATCAATCAAAACGTCATCGTGGCCAAAGAGCATCCCGACATTGTCATGGGCCACGGCAGCCACGGGCGCAACAACAACTGCTTCAATTGTCACAACGAAACCAACCTGCTGACGCTGCAAAGCCGCGACGGTCGCGGGCTGTCACTTTCGGAAAGCCCGCAGTTGTGCGGCAGTTGCCACGGGCCGACGTATCGCGATTGGGAGGCCGGCGCGCACGGGCGGACGAGCGGGTATTGGGATCGCAGTCTCGGCGCGTCGGACCGCAAGCAGTGCGTGAACTGTCACAACCCGCACGCGCCGCATTTTCCGGGACGCCAGCCCGCGCCCGGGCCGCATCGGCTGCGCGAAGTGGCCACGTCAACGGGAACGGTTTCAGCTCACTGACATGAATGCAACCACGCCAACCAACGGGATGGATCGCCGGAGTTTTCTACGTACGTCGGCGGTACTGACCACCGGCCTGGCGGCGCTGGCGGCGAGTTTGAAACCGCTGATGGAGATGAATGACTTTCCCACCGCCGAGCGGTTCATGCAGAAGTATTACAAGGAGATGACGCCGGCGGAGATGGAGAAAGTTTTGAAGCGCATTGAAGGCGAGGTGGAGAAGCAATATGGCCTGCGCCCGCATGTGCGCGACTACAAGCCGATGGACGGCGTGGAGTTTGTCTATTGCCTGAACCTCACGCGCTGCATTGGCTGCCGCAAATGCGTCCACGCGTGTGTCGCGGAAAATAATCAGTCGCGCAATCCGGAAATCCAATACATCCGCGTACTGAAGATGCCGCACGGCTCGCTCGACATCGAGAAGGCCGAGCACGATTACGATCCGGCGCAGGTGCCCGAGAAAGGTTTCTTCTACATGCCGGTGCAATGCCAGCAATGCCAGAATCCACCGTGCGTGAAGGTCTGTCCCGTTCACGCGACGTGGCAGGAGAAGGACGGCATCACGGTGATTGACTATGACTGGTGCATCGGCTGCCGTTACTGCGAAGCGGCGTGTCCCTATTTCGCCCGCCGTTTTAATTTCACCAAGCCGGAGATTCCAAAAGAGAAAATCAATCCGGAGATGTCTTATCTCGGCAACCGGCCGCGCCGCCAGGGCGTGATGGAGAAATGCCACTTCTGCATCCAGCGCACGCGCCAGGGAAAATACCCCGCGTGCCTCGAAGTCTGCCCCACCGGCGCGCGGAAGTTTGGGAACATTCTTGATCCGAACAGCGAGGTTTCCTACATCCTCAAGACCAAACGCGTGTTCATCCAGTTGAAGGAGGAGTTGGGAACGTCGCCGAGGTTCTTCTACTACTTCGATGTATGATCCAGGCCACGAAAAATTATCTAACGTTTCTCCGGCGTTCCGCGCGCCTCGCGTTCGTCGGCGACTGGCGTTACTACAGTTGGATGGGTGTGCTGACCGTCATCGCACTGTTCGGGCTGAACGCCTACTGCAAACAGTTCGCGCACGGCCTCATCACCACCGGCATGAGCGATGAAGTTTCGTGGGGTGTCTATATCGCGAACTTCACCTTCCTCGTCGGCGTGGCGGCGGCGGCGGTGATGATGGTCATTCCGGTTTACATCTACGACAACGAGGAGCTGCACGACCTGGTCATCTTCGGCGAACTGCTCGCGGTCGCGGCGATCATCATGTGCCTGCTGTTTGTGACGGTGGACCTCGGCCGGCCCGACCGCTTCTGGCATCTGATTCCCGGCATCGGTGAATTTAATTTTCCCGCTTCGATGTTGAGCTGGGACGTGATCGTCCTCAACGGCTACCTCCTGCTCAACATTCAGATCTGCGGCTATCTGCTGTACTGTCGTTACCAGAAAAAAATGCCGGCGAAATGGTTTTATGTTCCGTTCGTCTTTATCGCCATCGTGTGGGCGGTTTCGATCCACACGGTCACGGCGTTTCTTTATGTCGGCCTTGGCGGACGGCCATTCTGGAATTCGTCCATCGTCGGCCCGCGCTTTCTGGCCTCAGCGTTCACGGCGGGGCCGGCGCTCATCATTCTGGCGATTCAGGTGGTTCGCCGCGTGACGGCGTTTGTGCCGGTGGAGCTGGGCGCAACCCAGGCCGGTCCCCACGCGCCGAAACCGGTGACCGCGCGCGCGGCGAACCTTGCCGATCTGGAGCTGCTGGCGGATTTTCTGCCAGAACTCAAGTTCGTGCCGATGGAGGTTCGCCAGGAAATCATTCCCGGCATGACGATTTTCAAAATCTCCCCCGGCGACGTACTCTTGCGGCAGGGTGAAACCGACCACCATGCCTTCTTCGTTTTGAAAGGGCGCGTGATTGTCGAGCGCGACGAGAGCGGCCGCCGCCGGGTGACACGCACCGTCAGGCCGGGCGAGCAATTCGGCGAGGTTTCCGCGCTGGCCGGCACGCCGCGCATGGCCACGGCCACGGCCGAGGAGCCGTCGCAAGTCTTGCGCCTGCCCGCGGAAGCGTTGCGCCAACTGATGAAAACTCCGGCGATGGACAAAATCGTTCACGCGCGCATGGCGGAGCGGTTGATGATCACCAACCGCGCGCTGATGATTTTGCGCGGCATCGTGCAGGTCTCCATGTTGATCAATGTCTTCCTGCTGGTGTGCGAAGTGTTCAAGGAATTTTACTCCGGCAATCTGCACGGGGTTTCGGCCAGGTATCTGTTCGTGGGCCTGCACGGCCACCACGCGCTTGTGCCGTGGATTTGGACGGCGATTGCGCTCAACCTGACCGCGATGGTGCTGCTGCTGTTGCCGGTGAGCCGCACGTTGAAATGGCTCAACCTGACCTGCGTGCTGGCCATCGTCGGCATCTGGATCGAAAAGGGGATGGGCCTGGTGATTCCCGGTTTCATTCCCACGCCGCTCGGCGCGATCGTCGAATATTCGCCAACCCTCAATGAAACGCTGGTGTGCCTCGGCATCTGGGCGTTTGGACTTTTGTGCTACACGGTTTTTCTCCGCATGGCCGTGCCGATCTTGCAGGGGCGGCTGACCAAGGCGAACGAAGGCCAGTCCGATTCGGAAATCACCACCGCGCACGCGCGCATCCGGCGACGCCAAACTAACCACGACATGGCCACGCAACTTACTGCTGATGACGCCCGTCAATCCCTGAGTGCGCATGTGGCGAAAAAGGGATCGGAGATCGCCGCCAAATACGGTCCGCACATTGGCTGGAGGGAATTGCCGTTGATCCTGCAGGATCGCGCGTTTGTCCGTTACCCCTGCGAAATCATTTTCAACTCGGGCCAATTGCAGCCGGGCGAGTTTGCGTTTCCGGTTCCGAAAGGCGAAAAGCCGGAGGACGGATTCCTCATTCACGTTCACCCGCTTTTCATGACGCAGTTGCCACGTGTCCCCTGGCTGGTGCTCTATCAGTTGGTGCTGGTGAACTACGGCGTGTTCGCCTCGCCCGAGGACGCCGAAATCTTCGGTGCCGCCGCGCTCGGTCTCGCGCGCGACGAATACTATCAGGCGCTGTGCGAAATGGCCGACCAGTTGGGCTGCGGGGCCGGCTGCTGACACAGTTCATTCCAGACAGGTCAACCTTCCATGCCAGCGGGTGGACAACCAATGGCCAGCCTTCGCCAAGATCGGAAAGGCCACGATTCCTGAATTCCCGGAAAGTATTTGTGTAAACACGCGACCGTGTTTCCCATCCGGGCCGGAGCGTGGGTCACCAAACGATACAGGAAATGCTATGAAAAAACTACTCGTTCTCAGTCTGGCAGCCATCACGCTAGCGGCGTTTTCCGCCCGCGCGGAGGATGCCAAGGCGCTCTATGAAAAAGACTGCCTCAAATGCCACGGTAGCGACGGCAAAGGCGACACCAAGATGGGCAAGAAACTCGGCGTGAAGGATTACACGGACGCAAAAGTCCAGGAGGAGTTGAAGGATGCGGTCGCCCTCAAGGCGATCAAGGAAGGACTCAAGGACAAGGAAGACAAGGTGCTGATGAAACCCACCGACGGTTTGTCGGATGAGGACATCAAGGGTCTGGTCGCCTATATGCGGAAGTTCAAGAAGTAAGGCGGGGCTAGGGATTGATTGGGGAAAGTGTGCGGTAACACGGGCCGGCTTCGTGGCGGTTGAAGTCCCGGCCCTTTTCGAAACGCGGTCGTGCGGTGGGTGGAAGATCACGGACTGTCAAAGCAATTAACGAAATAGCTGAATCATGAGCGACGAACGAATCCACCGGCACGAATGGGAGAACGGACGCTGCAAAGTCTGCGGACTCTCCAGGCAGGATACGGAGAGCGCAGCGCCACCGGCACAGATGTCCCGGAGCGAACTCAGCGAACGGCTGGACAAAATCGAGCAGCGCATCCGGGCGGCGGCAAATGGAATCCAGGCAACCCTGCTCGTGATTTGCGCGCTGCTCGTTTTGCTCTTGATGCGAGGATGTTCATGAAAGGAAAAAATCATGGGTGCTGAAAACCCCCCACCGCCCGCCCTGCGCCCGTCCCTGCTGCGCAACTGGCTCAGTCTGTCCGGCCTGGTCATCGGCACCGGCAGCCTGTTTTCCTTTGTGCTGCTGTTCATGCTGGACACGATGGCACATTACTCCAATCCGTACATCGGTCTGCTCACCTATGTCATCGCGCCGGGATTTTTGATTTTTGGTTTGTTCCTTACGATGGTCGGCGCGTGGCGCGCCCGTCGGAAACTGGGCGTGGCGGCTGGAATTTTACCGAAGCTGGTCGTGGATCTGGCGCGCCCGGAAGACCGGCGGCGGATGGCCATCTTCATTGCGTGCAGCATCCTCTTCCTCCTGCTCTCGGCGATGGGCAGCTACCAGACGTATCATTACACGGAGTCCGTGCAGTTCTGCGGCCAGGCCTGCCATACGGTGATGAAGCCGGAACTGGTGACTTATCAGCACGGCTCGCACGCGCGCGTGGCTTGCGTGGAATGTCACATCGGGCCGGGCGCGGAATGGTTTGTGAAGGCGAAAATTTCCGGCACTTACCAACTGTATGCGGTCGCGTTCAACAAGTATCCGCGCCCGGTGCCGACGCCGATCAAAAACCTTCGCCCCGCCCAGGAAACCTGCGAGCAATGCCACTGGCCGAAAAAATTCGTCGGCAGCCTCGACAAGACCTACAACTATTTTCTCGGCGACGAAACCAACACGCCGTTCTCCGTCCGGCTCACCATGAAAGTCGGCGGCGGCGATCCCACGCACGGGCCGGTCGGCGGCATTCACTGGCACATGAACGTGGGCAACAAGGTGCAGTATGTGGCCACCGACGTCGCGCGTCAGAAAATTCCCTGGGTGCGCGTGGTGGATGCCCAAGGCGTTGTGACCGAGTACCGCACGCGCAACTTCACCAATACCATTGACGAAACCGCAATCCGGACGGTGGACTGCATGGACTGCCACAACCGGCCGGCGCACGTCTATCAATCCCCCAACGACGCGGTGAATCTCGCGATGTCTCTTGGCAAGATTGACACCAATCTGAAGTGGATCAAAACAAACGCGGTGTACACGCTCACCCGCAAATACACCAACGAGACGCAGGCTGTGCAAAGCATCGCGACTCATCTCGCCGGCCAGTACCCGGATGATCCGCGCGTCAAGCCCGCCATCGAAGCGGTGCAGCAGATTTATCGCGACAATTTTTTCCCGGAGATGAACGCCTCGTGGCAGAAGTATCCGAACAACATCGGCCACAAGGACTGGCCCGGCTGTTTCCGCTGCCACGATGGCAACCACAAAACCGCCGACGGCCGGCGCAGCATCAAAGCCAGCGACTGCAACACCTGCCACACCATCCTCGCGCAAGGCCGCGGCGACGAGTTGAATTTTCTGAGTCCGGGCGGACAGAAATTCAAACATCCGGGCGACGCCGTGGATGGCGCGTGCAACGACTGCCACACCGGCGGCCTTTGAGTGGGGAAACCTTCAACGCCCAACGCCTCTCCAGCGTTGCGGCGCGCTGTGGCGACTTGGATGGCGCTGGGAAACGCAGTGGCTCTGGCTGGCGGTCAGCGGTGAACAGAAATTTTGCACGCCCAACGTATCTTGCGCCATCTCGCTGTAAGCCTTGTGCCCCTCGTCCAGAATCACCACCGGCGAAAGAATTCGCAGCGTGTTGCCAAGCGACGTTTTCACCTGACGCGGAAATAGCCCTCCCTCTCTTCGCGACGAAGGAGCGAGAAGAGGGCCGGGGAGAGGAGTTTTTGCCCCTCTCACGCTGTGGCTGCAAAAAACGGGAAGCAATCGCCAACCGTTGGGAAGCATTGATGGCTGTCTGGCCCCAAGTTCAAGCTGTATGCGCAGGCTTCGGGAATGGCTGGTCGTATGGGGAGCCGGATTGCTGATCGTGCCGGCACTGCCCACCCTGGCGGGTTTGAAGAATAGCGACTGTCTGGAATGTCATGCCGACAAGACGCTCTACAAAACCAATTCCGCCGGCAAAGGAATCCTATTGTTTGTGGACGCCGCCAAACTCGCGACCTCGGCGCACCGGACCAACTCCTGCATCAGTTGCCACGCCGACCTTTCTGAAAAACATCCCGCCGACAACGTGCTGACCAAACCGGTCGCCTGTGCGATTTGCCATGAGCGTCAGACTGCGAGCTACGGCACGAGTGTTCACGGGCTGGCATTGAAGGCGGGGCGCGCCAGCGCTGCTACCTGCCAGGATTGCCACGACTCGCATAAAATCATCGCCGCGACTTCTCCGGTCTCGCCATTGCATGTTTCCCATCAGGCCGAAACGTGCGGCCAGTGCCATGAGTCGGAGGCGAAGGATTGGGCGGTCAGCGTTCACGGCAAAGCACTGACTGCGGGCGTCCGCGATGCGCCCACCTGCACCGACTGCCATTCCGAGCACAAGATTCAATCCCTGTCCGGCGACGCGACGGGCAAAGTTTCCGTGGACGCCTGCAGCCGTTGTCACGCGTCGGAGCGGCTCAACACGAAATACAATCTGCCGGCCGACCGGGTGCGGACATTCTTCGAGAGCTATCACGGACTGGCCTCCCAATATGGGTCAACACTCGCGGCGAACTGCGGCAGTTGTCACGGCTACCACAAGGTTCTGCGTTCCAGCGACCCGAACTCGACGATCAGCAAAGCGCATCTCGTCGCGACCTGCGGCAAATGTCATCCGGGCGCGAATGAGAAATTTGCGCTGGGCAAAATCCATGTGGACAACGCGGCGACGCGGAGCGCGCCGGACATCGGCAGCACGATCAATTGGTGGGTGCGGAAAATCTACCTTGCGCTCATCGTCGCGGTGGTGGGCGGGATGGTCGCGCACAATTTTTTGCTGTTCGTCAAAAAAATCGCGGCCCATCTGCGCTCGACGAACCGTCCGGTCGTGCGGATGAATTCGTCGCAGCGCAGGCAGCACGCGGCGCTGGCGTTGCTTTTCGTCGCGCTGGCGGTCACGGGCTTTGCGTTGAAGTGTCCCGATTCGTGGCTGGCCAAACTGTTGGGGGCGAGCGAGCCGTTTCGCAGTTGGTCGCACCGGCTCGCGGGCGGGCTGCTGCTGCTGCTCGGGTTGTATCATCTGGTTTATCTCGCCGTGTCGAAGGACGGGCGGAAACTCGTCTTCGATTTTTTGCCGGTGAAAAAAGACCTGGCGGACGTGGTCGGCACGGTGCGCTGGCTGGTCGGCCTGCGGAAAGAGAAGCCGCAGATCGGACGGTTTGGTTACGCGGAGAAAATGGAATACTGGGCCGTGATCTGGGGCACAATCATCATGGGCGTCACCGGCCTGATGGTGTGGTTCAAGATGGAGGTCACGCAATGGCTGCCGCGCTGGGCCGTGGACATGGCGTTGACGATTCATTACTACGAAGCGATTCTCGCCTGTCTCGCGATCATCGTGTGGCACTTTTACCACGTCATTTTTGATCCGGATGTTTATCCCGGAAATCTGGCGTGCTGGGACGGCAAGGTTTCGGAGCAGTGGCAGCACGAGGAACATCCGCTGGAGGTGCTGCCGGCAAACGCGCCCTCTGTTTTGGATTCGAGCCGGTTCATGGCCCCTACGGATGCATCCGACAAGAACGTCCATGATACCGGTCAGCGATTATGCTGAACCCGCAAGCTGCCGGGAGCAACGGGACGAGGGGGCCGTGGCACATCACGATCGTGACCCCGGACGGTGTGCAACTAAAGTCTGTGGCGACGCTGGTGGAGTTAAGCGCCATGGACGGTCAGATCGGTGTGATGCCAGGGCACGAGCGGTTAATGACCGTTTTGGAGATGGGCGAACTCGTGATTCATAACGGCCCGCGACGGCAGGTTTATCTGGTCAGTGGTGGTTTTGCGCGCATCCAGCCCGGCCGACTTTCCGTGCTGGCGTTCTCGATCGAACAGACGGCAGATGCCGCAGCGCTGGAGCGGTGCCGCGCGCGACGGTGCGCACTGCTGGGCGATGCCGAATCCGACCCTTTGTCATCCCCTTGATCGAAACGGATGGAGGTCGGGTGATTTTCGTTTCGGTTTTTTGCCGGGCAAAAATTGTGACCCGGCAGCAAGAAACGGAAAGCATTCGGCAAGCGAGGGCGAGAAGGATCGGTTCGTCCTTTTAGATTAGAGCCATGAATTTTAAGTGCCAGCACCCATTTGGTCGGCGAATGGCCAAATCCGGCAATGCGCCCGTTGCCGGGTTCCCCGCAGTGCGGCCAACCCTTCCACCTTCAAGGACGCCATGAACATTTTCGTAGCAGGCTTGAGTTACAAGACGGCACCGGTCGAGCTGCGCGAGCAACTGGCCGTGCATCCCACCCGGCTCCAATGCCACGGCTGCCGCCTGAAGCTCGGCGCCAATCTTTCCGAGGTCGTCCTGCTCTCGACATGCAACCGCGTCGAGATCTACGGCGTCACGCCCATCGTCAATGGCAACGTCCACGGCATTTTTAGCCATCTTGCCAACCGCGAATTTGATTTCTCGCCGCACCTTTACATCAAGGAAGGAGTCGAGGCGGTGCGGCATCTGTTTTCGGTGGCAAGCGGCCTTGAATCGCTGGTCCTCGGCGAAACGGAAATCACCGGCCAGGTCAAGCTCGCGTATCAGGCGGCGCAAAATGCGAAGCTCACGGGGCGCATCTTGAACCGCGTGTTCCAGACCGCGATGCAGACGGCCAAGGAAATCCGCACGGAAACCGGCATCGGTCGCGGCGCCACGTCCGTCGGCAGCGTGGCGGTGGAATTGGCGGATCGCATCTTCAAAAGCCTGTCCGACAAGACGGTCATGATCTTGGGCGCAGGCAAGATGGGCGAGGCGTGCGTGAAACATTTGAACAAGAAAGGCGCGAAGTCCGTGCTGGTTTCCAACCGTTCCTTTGACCGCGCGCAATCGCTGGCGGCGGAGTTTGGCGGGCAGGCGATCCGGTTTGACGGCTACCTGAAGGCGATGGAGGAAGCGGACATCGTCGTGAGTTCGACCGGCTGTCCGCACACGATTCTCCATCGCGAGGAAGTCGCGCAGGTGATGCAGGCGCGGCGGAACCGGCCGCTGGTGCTGATTGACATCGCCGTGCCGCGCGACATTGCGACTGATGTGCAGGCCATTCCGAATGTCTATCTCTACGACGTGGACGATCTGGAAGTGATCGTGCGCGCGAACGTGAAACATCGTGAACAAGAGTTGAGCGCCTGCCAGGCGATCATCGGCGAGCGCGCCGAGGAAGTGTTGGCGCGGGTTAATCCCGTTCGTGAATCCGCGCGGAAGGCGGTGGCGAACGAGCCGGCCTGGACGCTCGCGGGCCTGGCCGCCGGGTATGCCTGAACCAAAGAATCTGCCATGAACGCAAAAACCATTTCATCGGAAGACCGGGCGCCAAGCTCGCTGCCTGATTTTTCGCTGGAACAGCCCGGCCCCGGGTGGGCCGGAGCTGCATTGCACGACAACAACGAAAAAGCATGTACGAAAACAAATCCTATGAAAAAACTAAGACTAATCCTCGGCGGATTGGCGATTGGGGCGGCCGTGTCATGGTTGCCATCCAACAGCCAGGCCGCCATCGGCATCGTGGGCAGCGCCCATGATTTTTATCAAAACACCAACGCCTGGATCAACGGGACGACCAAGTGGTTGACCGGGACACGCACCAACGTCTGCGGTGAGTGCCACACGATCCACCATGCACCGGATCCCACCAAAGGCCCGCTGTGGATTCACACCGCCAGCAGCCAGACCTACAAGACGTACGATCAGGCGCACAGCGATACGTTTGACGCGCTCGGTCTGACGGTCACACTGGGCAGTTCCAGCAAAGCCTGCTTGTCCTGCCATGACGGCACGGTGGCCATCAACGATCAGACCTCTTTGGTCAATGGTGCCTCGGGTGTCAGCAGTCAAACAATCGTGGGCGGCACGGGAGTGTTTCTCGACGACCGGGTCATCCCGATCAACAACAACGACCTGACTCACATGCATCCCATCGGCGTCAGCTACACGGCGGCGGCGGCGGCGGTCCCGACCGGCGAACTCAAAGACCCCTCGGGCACCTTCCCCAACACCACCGGCAGTCCAACCATCAACAACCAACTGAAAGGCCTGACCAAGACCATGGAATGCACGACCTGCCACGACATTCATCGCACCCGGGGCAATGCGCCGAACAGCGGCATTTACACCATTGCGTCCGGGCAGAACCTTTGCATGGGTTGTCATAACAAATAAGCAAATAAGGGCAACGGAAACCAAAAATGATCCGAAGCGCGCAAGGGCATCCAGAGATGAATATCTCGGATGCCCTTGCAGTTTGGTATGGATTCAAGGTTCACCTTTTCGGCGGCGCCATTCAAACCGCCCGAGCCAAACTTGAACTCGGCTTGATGTTGGATACCGGTGCCAGGCCAACCAAATTATGTCGAGGGATTGTCAAGAAATGTACAGTCGGTATTTCTGAAGTGCGGAATGCTTTCATCATGAAAGTTCAACGACCACCCCAACTTCCCCGGCAGATGAACCTTGGCCCGGCCTGGCGCACGCTGCTGGCAGCGCTGCCATTGGTCGTGCTGATGTTTTTCGTGGCCGGCTGCCACACGCCGCCCGCCAAAACAGATCCCGGCCCGAGGTACACTTTCTTCCCGCCGCCGCCCGATGCTCCCCGCCTGCAATTCCTGACGGCGTTTGACTCCGACAAGGATTTGCGGCGCGGCTCCCGTGATGGTTTCGTGTCGTTCCTGACCGGCAAGCCAACCAAGGTGCTGCCCATTCTCAAACCGTACGGCGGGTTCGCCGGCCGGGGAAAAATCTACGTGTGCGACACCGGCGATTCGGTGGTGTTGCAGATGGATCTGGCCACTCGGAAAACCAAGGTCATTTCGCCCAGCGGGCCGGCCGCGTTAAAACTGCCGTTGAACATGGACGTGGACGACCACGGCTGGATGTACATCGCCGATGGCGTTCTCGACCAGGTGGTGATTCTGGATTCAAATGAAAACCTCGTGTCCATGATCGGTGGAAAAGGCGTGATGAAGCCGCGCGATGTGGTCGTGAGCAAGGATCGGATTTACGTCAGCGACCTGCAAAACCATTGCGTGCATGTGTTCGACAAGGCCGCGCGGACTCCGCTGTTTGACATTCCCAGCGCGTCAGAGGCCACCAAGCTTGAAGCCAAACTATTTCAACCGATCAACATTGCCCTGGACAAAGCGGGCCGGCTTTACGTCAGCGACTTCGGCGCCTACCGCGTCCAGGTTTTTGACGCGGACGGAAAGTATCTGCGCACCATCGGCAAGTACGGCGATAACTTCGGTGAATTCGCCCGCAACAAAGGCGTGGCGGTGGATCGGGCCAACCGCGTCTATGTTGCGGATGCGGCGGGACAACTGGTGCAAATCTTCGATGACGCCGGCCGCTTGCTAATGTGGTTTGGCGAACCTAACGCCAGCAAGGTGGGCTTGAACCTGCCCGCCAAAGTCCTGCTCGACTACGATGACGTGGGGTTTTTCCAACGTTACGCCGCGCCGGATTTTCAAGTGGAACATCTCGTGATCGTCATGAACCAGTACGGCAACCGCAAAGTCAGCGTGTTTGGTTTTGGCCACAAAAAGTAACGATGCGATTTCTGCCCGCTGTGAATCAAGTGCATGAAAAAAAGAAAAATGCTCGTGCCCGTCGCCGTCGCAGCGGTCTGCTGTGCTGCGCTGACGGCGGGCGGCAGGTCAGCCACCACGCGGAAATGGCTGACCTTCTTTTTTGACGGAGTGCCGGCGGAGTGTCCCGCAACCAACGCAATCATCGCGGTGCCCTCCAGCGCGGAGAATTCTCCAGCGAGCGGGCCAGTGCAAACTTCCGCCACGCCGCCGCCGTTCTATTACGGGCATCCGCCGTTTGTGGATCAAAAATGCACCGCCTGCCATGAGGCGGGACTGGGGCAGGGGATGAGGAAGAAAACTCCGGCGCTGTGCTTCGATTGTCACAAGGATTTTTTGTCCGCCGCGAAGGTGAAGCATCAGCCCGTTGAAGCGGGCGATTGCAAGAGCTGCCACGATCCGCACCAATCTGACCAGAACAAAAAACTGCTTCTGAAAACGGGCAAGGCGCTTTGTTTTGACTGCCATGACGATTTTTTTGAGAAGGCGAAGTCCAAGCATCAGCCGGCGGAGAACGGTGATTGTCTCGCGTGTCATAATCCGCACGCAACCGACCGCAAGAAGCTTGTCAACAAAGCCACGCCGGCGCTGTGCTGGGATTGCCACGACAACTTCATCGAGAAGGCGAAGTTCAAGCATGACGTCGTTGAGGATTGCAACACCTGCCACAACCCCCACGCGACCGGTGAATCCAAGCTGCTGACAAAAATTATTTCCAAGCTCTGCTTTGACTGCCACGAAGAGAAGGACATCAAAGCCGTCAAAGGCCACGCCAATGCGGAAATAAAATCGTGCGTTGACTGCCACGATCCGCATGTGGGCACCGACAAAAATCTTTTGAAGCCCGGAAAAAATCCGGCCGCGTCCAAATGAACCGCCCAAACACCAGCTTCAAATGTGGCTGCTGGAAACAGTGCTGGCTGTTCTCCCTGCTGGCACTGGCGGCGGGCAGCCTGCGCGGTTGGTCGCAATACATTGAAGACCCCCAGCCGAGGCTGAACTGGCCGCGCCTGCGTTACATCAAGTTTGACGTGGAGGCTGAGCAATCGGCACAAAGATCTTCCACCGTCGCCGCGCGTTCGGAAAATCAGCGCCTGTACCTCTCGCCCGGACTGGGCATCGGCTGGGACTCTTTTCTGTATCATCCTGACCTGTTGTATTTTTCCATCCTGGCCGAGCCGGGATATTCCTGGCAGGCGTCCGGGTCGCCGGGTTCGTTGACGCACAATGCCACCGTGCTGCTGAACGGAAATCTCAACGCTACCTTCCTGCAACTGAAGCCTTACGCGACGACCCTGTTCGCCAACGCCAGCCACAACACGCATCAATATGATTTTTTCAACACCGTCACCGAGTCCGCCCAATCCTGGGGTGCCACCACCGGCTACCGCGAAGGTCCGGTGCCGGTGACGATTGCCTTCGAGCGCACCAGCCGTGACACCAGCGGCTTTAGCTATGATTCCACTTCCGACCAATCCACCCTGAACCTGCATGCGCAAAACGAGCGCCGGAAACAAAACATCACGGACCTCTCCTACCAGTTCAGCGACTACCGCAGCCAGATGAACAGCGCGGGCACGAGCTTCGCCGATGCCAGCAGTTCCCATTACGTAACCCTGACCGACACGGAGCGTTTCACCAAAAGCACGCTGAGTTCCACGCTGCTTTACAACCGGTCGGAGGCCGACAGCAATTCCTCGGACGATCTCAACACGCTGTTCGACTACAGTGTCGAGCACACGCCGCACCTGCGCAGTTTTTACGGCTACTCCTTTTCCCGCTACGCCACCGGCGGCAGCGAATCGCTCCAGCACAACGCCCACGCCGGCTTGCAACATCAGATGTACGAAAGCCTCACCACCACGCTGGACTTCCACGGCGCGGCGGCCGACAGCCGTTACCTTGGCTCGAAGCTGGACCAGACCAGCGCGGGCATGAACGCTTCAGTCGGCTATTCCAAACGCCTCGGCCATTGGGGGCGGCTGTATCTTGGCGACAGCGCCAACTACGACTGGACGGATCAGCATAGCTCCGGCCCGTCACGGCTGGTCGCCGATGAATCATTGGTGCTCACCAATTTTCCCGTCCGCCTCAGCCAATTGCGCGTCCTTGCCATCAGCACCGTGCTCGATGCCGCCACGCATCTCGTCCTGCATGAGAACGTGGATTACACCGTGATCCAACTTGGCGATGTCTGGCAACTCCAAGGCATCGTGACCAGTGCCAATTTTGGTCACACCGCCTTGGTCAGCTACACGGTGCAACCCAATCCGTCCGGCAGCTACAGCGTGTTCAGCGACCAGGCCCAGGCGCGCCTTGATCTTTGGAACGGGCTGCTGGGTTTGTATTCACGGTACAGCTTCAATGAAAATCATGCCGACTCCCCGGGGTTCGTTCTGGAAAACGTCCAGGAGTTCCAGGCCGGCGCCGATTTTAGCCGGCGTGGGCTGCGGCTGGATGCGAGCTACATCGAACGCAAGTCCTCGCTGTTCAACTACCACTCGTACAGCCTTTCGGAAAGCTACACGATCCGGCCGTCATCCGCTTCCACCATCGGCGTGGACTTACGGCAGCGCTGGAGTTTTTACCCGGCCGGCGGCGGGGCCATAAATCAATCGTATGAAGTGACCTCGTATGACTACATGCTGCGCTGCGACTGGCAGCCGGTTTATGGCCTGAACTGGAGCGCCGAGGGCGGGTTGGAACAGCAGCGTGGCAACGGCCTCGACCAGGATTTGTTCGTCGCCCGCACCTACCTGAACTGGATCGTGGGCAGGTTGGACATTCATCTTGGCTACGAATATCAAAAGCAAAAATATACCGCCGAACAGCGCGACCGGCATTTTGTCTTCTTGCGGATGCGCCGATATTTTTAATCTGGAATGCAAACTAAATTTCAATCTTGCGGGCTGTTGATTCTGGCCATGGCCACTCTGGTGGTCTCGTGTGTTTCGCACCAGCCCGAAACCACGCTTGCATCCGTGTCTGGCCGCGTCTGGCCGCCGCCACCCGACGCGCCGCGCATCCGTTACGTCCGCAGCATCGCCGGCCCGGCGGACATTGGACACGCGCCGTCCGCTTGGAAGCGCCTCGGCAATTTCATCACCGGCGAACGAGGCGAGCGCGAGCGGCTGCAAAAACCCTTCGGTGTCGCGCTGGACGAGTCGGGCAATCTGTGTGTCACCGACACCGGCAACCACACGGTCTGCTATTGCAATTTCGCCGGCAAACATTGGCAACTCTGGCAAGGTCTTGGAAAAACCAATTTCGTCTCGCCGGTTGCCATGGTGCGCCGCAACGGAATTTTTTACATCGCGGATTCGGAACCGGGAAAAGTGTTCGCCTTCGGCGCGGACGGTCGCGAGGTGTTCACGATTTCCGCTCCGTTGCAACGACCGGCCGGACTTACGATCAGTGGCGATTCGCTGGCCGTGGCGGATTCGCAGGCGCACGCGATTTTCATTTTTGATCTGCGCGGGCGGTTGCGCTTTCAATTTGGCAGGCGCGGCACGGGGCCGGGCGAATTTAATTTTCCGACGCATGTTGCGGCTGATAACCAGGGCCGTCTGCTTGTCACCGATTCGCTGAACAGCCGCATCCAGGTCTTTGACGCCGCAGGGAAATTCCTATCGCAGATCGGCAGCGCGGGTGACACGCCCGGCCACTTTGGCCGACCCAAAGGCGTGGCGGCGGATTCGTTCGGGCACATCTACGTGGCCGATGCCGTTTTTGACAACCTCCAGGTTTTTGATTTGTCCGGCCACCTGTTGATGACTCTAGGCCAGGGCGGCACGGAGCCGGGCGAGTTCGGTCTGCCCGCCGGGATTGCCATCGGAACGGACAACCAGATTTATGTCGCCGATTCCTACAACCATCGCGTGCAGGTTTTCAAATACATCGGAGAGCCATGAAAACACGTTGTTCCAAAATCATCGGGTTGCTGGCCGTCGGACTGTGGCTTTCAAACGCGATGGCACATGCTGCCAGCGTCGTCAACACGAAGCACAATCTTTCGGCAGCCGGCCCCGGCACCGTCAAGGCGGCCACCGAAACCGACACCTGCATTTTCTGCCACACCGTTCACCGGACCACCGGCGAGACGCCGTTGTGGAGTCACACAATGTCCTCCGTCACCAACTATGTCGTTTACACCAGCCCGACGATGAAGGCCGTCGTTGGCCAGCCGGACGGTTCGTCGCGCCTCTGTCTGAGCTGCCATGACGGCACCGTCGCGCTCGGCATGGTGAGCAGCCGTACCACGACCATTCAAATGCAGGGCGGCATCACCACGATGCCAAACGGCCCGAGCAATTTGGGCACGGATTTGTCCGGCGACCATCCCATTTCTTTTGTCTATGACCAGGCTCTGGCGCAGCAGGACAGTCATGTGAAAGACCCTGCGACGCTGGACAAAAAAATCCGGCTCGACTACAACCGGAAAGTTCAATGCTCGTCCTGCCACAACCCGCATGACGACCAGTTTGGAAAATTCCTCGTTATGGACAACACCGGTTCCGCGCTGTGTCTGGCTTGTCATACCGATGCGAACTGGCCCGACTCCGCGCACGGCAATTCCTCCGCGTCGTTGGTCGGCACTTCAATGAAGCTCGCCGCCGGCAAGCGCGGCGCCAAAACCGTCGCCGTCAACGCCTGCGAAAACTGTCACACCTCG
>JANYDP010000354.1 GCA_025363535.1 Verrucomicrobiota bacterium
GGCCGGGGTGGTCGTGGCGGCCTTCATCGTGATCGAGACCGGCCTCACCTGGATCGATCCGATGATCAGCCTGATCATCGTCGCCGTGATCGTCGCCGGCACGTGGAGCCTGTTTCGCGATTCGCTGACGATGTCGTTGCAGGGCGTCCCCGGCGGCATCGATTCGGCGAAAGTGACGGCAAGACTGGCCGAACTGCCCGGCGTGCAAGCGGTGCATCATGTCCATATCTGGCCGACGAGCACGACCGAAGTGCCCGAGAAGTAGCTCAGATAGAACAGCGGGTGCCCGACGAGCTCTGGAAGAAGTCACCGCCAGCGCTCCGCTGCTGCCGGAGAACGACGCGCGCGGCGTCCTCGGCTCCTTTCTTTTCCGCAAAGATGACATTTACAAGAAGACCGCCGTGTTGAGCGGTGGCGAGAAAAGCCGGTTGAACCTCATCAAGTTCCTCGTGGATCCGCCAAACCTTTTGCTCATGGATGAACCAACCACGCATCTGGACATCCACACCGTCGAGTCGCTCACGCTCGCGCTCGAACGCTACGAAGGCACGCTGGTTTTCATTTCCCACGACGTGCATTTCATCCGGCATCTCGCCACCAAGGTGCTGCATGTGAATGCTGGTCAGATCACCCCGTACGTGGGTAGCTACGATTACTTCCTCGAAAAAACCGGCGCGCTCGAAGACGAACGCGCCGCGCTGACGGCGGGTTGAGTTTGACCGCCGACTGGATCATGCGCCGCATTGCCGTCATCTCTGCGTTCAATCCCTACAACTACGGGATGTACTCGGTTGATCTCGCGGCGCACGAGTTCTTCACCGAGCTGAGAATCCCTTTCACTTCCATGGTCACGCAACAGCGCACTCGCACCGGGCGGCTGCGTTTTGAAGTGGTTCGCGATCCGGCGCGGTTGGCCGAGTTCGAGGCGGTGGTTTACTGGGGCGATTTTCTGAACAATCCGATGTTCGGGGCCGGGGACTACGTGCAGCGCGAAGCAAAACGGCATCACGTTTCCGACCCGGAGCAGGCCTGGGAAAACTGGTGCGCGTTCTACCTGAATCTGAAACGTCGCCACCCCAAACTGCGCGTGTTTGCCATTGGCGGATGTTTTCTCGGGGCGGACGGACCGGCGCTGGCGCGGACCGGAAACCAGTTTCAGAAATTCATCCACTCCGCCGAACTGGTGACGCCGCGCGAAGATCGGTCATTGGAAATTGTGCGGGAGATCGTCCCGGCAAAATCCGTGCAGCCCGGCATGGACTGCGCCTGGCTGCTGCGCTTCGCCCCGCGCGTGGCGGTGGACTCGTCGTATTTTGTTTATTTTATGGGCCGCACGTTGCGTCACGAAAGCCAGACGTTCATCAAGGAACTGGCGCGGCAGCAAGGCTTGCGCGCGGTCGGGATTGATTGGATGAATGTGCGCCAGCCCCGGTTCATCGCGCACTGGAACTTTGAGCGGATGCACCGGTTGATCGCGGGGGCGCGCTTCGTGGTCACGGACACCTACCATCTGACGGTGAACGCCCTCAATCGCGGCGTGCGCACCGTCTGCTTGTACGACGGCCAGCAGGCCGAATCCGACGGCACCTGCGGCGACGCCAAGAAGCGCGCGATGCTGGAACAGGCCGGCATGACTTCGATGTTGGTGGATGTGCGCGGCGCAAAATCCCTGGCGGATTCGATTGGCGAACGGCTTGAATCCGTGCAGCCGCAGGCGGAAACGGAAGCCTTCGAGAAAATCGTCCGCCGCCGTGAGAGCTACCGCGCCCTGTTGAAAGCCCGCTTCCAAGCACCGCCGGGTTGATGCCGCAGAGCGCGCCGCTTGGATCGAGGTCGTGTCACTCTATTTTGCGAGACTCAGTAAACCCCGCGCTCCCGTGCCGGATGGCCCGCGCCTCAATGATTATTCCTGTTCGAGCTGATGGATCGAGTTCGCGTCCGCCCCACCGCCCACCTCGGTTCGATGCCGGACCAGCGTGGTCCGAAAAATCCCCCGGCCAATTTCCAATGCGAGCATAAATCTGCGGAAAACCGGACAATGACGCGGCCGGCCGGTGTTTTGGCCGGCTGGCATGTCAGTTGCAACAGGCCGTTCTGAACCGGATTTCAGAACCGCCGTTTGCCAGAACCGACATGCAGCATTTTTTTATACATCCTGCCGGTACGAAAAAGTTTCGCCGTCTCACGCAAGGTTGCGTGTGGCTGATGCTTTGGATTGCGCTCGTCCGCGTCTTCCTTCCGGCCGCTGGGGCGGTTCCCTTGCTGGAGGAGGGATTCAATTATCCGGCGGGCAGCAACCTGGCGGCGAATTCGCCGTGGGCCGGCAGCAGTGGCGCATCCATCAGCATCGTGAACAGCAACCTGTCTTTGCTGACGCTGCGCAACACGGTGCCGTCCGGGAACATGTTGAAGATCGGCGGCGGCGGCGGCCGGACGGCGTATCGGAATTTTTCCGGCACGGCCGTCACCAACGGCGCAGTCTATTTCTCGACGCTGATCCAATGCACACTCCGGCCAACGAATTCCCAGCCGCTGGCCTTTTTTCAAGTCAGCGGCTCCACCGATTTTACCGCCAGCGACAATCCGATGTCGCTCTACATCGTCAATGCGAACAATGGCTATTGTTTTCGCGTCGCTGAACACGGGGAAAACTCACAATTAACCCGGACGCTGACGACCAACACCACGCATTTGCTCGTCGTCAAATATCAATTCCGGGTGGGCACCCAGGACCGGGTCAGTCTGTTTCTCGATCCCACGCCCGGCGGGAGCGAACCGGCGACGCCGGACGCAGCCATCTCGGACATCCCTTTTCCCAATCTGCGGTCGCTGGGTTTTTTCGCACCCAGCCTGGCCAGTCAGGGCGGTTGGAATCTCGACACGTTGCGCGTCGGCACCAACTGGACAGACGTCACACTCACGCCCAACGTGCTGACCCTCGCCGGGCCGACGAACCAAGCGGCGTGCGCCGGCACACCGGTGAGTTTCAGCGTTTCCGTCGTCGGCACGCCGCCGTTCAGCTATCGCTGGCGCACCAACGGCACGATCGTCGCCGAAGCCACCAACAGTTTTTACACGCTCGCCAATCCCATCTCGACGGACACAGCCACCCTTTTTGATGTGGTCGTCGCCGACACGTTCAACTCCGCGACGAGCAGCGTGGCGCACCTGTCGTTGAGCACGGCGGCTCCGCAAATTCTGGTGCCACCGGCCGATCAAGTGCTGACGCCGGGGTCGAATGCCACGTTCACCGTGGGCTGCATGGGCGACCAACCGTTGAGCATCCAATGGCGCACCAACGGCACACCCATCCCCGGCGCGACCAATAGCACCTACACGTTGGTCGCACCCACGGTCGCCGACACGCTTAATGGCTACGACGTGGTCGTGGCCAATCCCTGCGGTGCCGTGACGAGTGCGCCGCCCGTGTTTGGAGTTTTCCCCCACGAATTTTTTTCCTGCGACGCGCTGCCAGGATTTTTTGGCGGCATGAATCTCATCACGGTCCGGCCTGCGGCGATGAGTTTGTTCGCCTGGTCCTGTCCCGATCCGACCATGCCCGTCCCGAACTGGACGCTGGAGGGACAACTGGCGGAGCAGCCGCTGAACGACGGCACCGGCAACAGCTACTATTCAATCAACGTAAACCCGGTGGTTTCGCCGGTTTATTATTTGATCGGCACCACCACGTCCGGCCCCTACGTGCCGAACGTGCCGGTCAGTTGGATCACCACAGATGCGGGCGGCAACAATGCTTTTTTTATAGACAACTATGTCATCAGCGCGAACGGCGTCCTGCAATTCCCCGTGCCGCCCACCCTCACGCAGCCGCCGCTATCGCAGACCGCCATGGTGGGACAGCCGGTGAAGTTCACCGTCGCCGCCACCGGCACGGAACCCTTGAGCTACCAGTGGTTTTTCAACAGCGGGATTTTGCCGGCGGCGACGAACACCGTGCTGCAACTTTCAGGACTTGTGAGCACCAACGCCGGCAATTTCACCGTCGTGGTCACGAATAATTTCGGTGCGGTCACGAGTGCGGTGGCGGCTTTGACCATTCTGCCAACTCCGCGCCTGACGATTCAAACAATTCCGACAGGCATCAAACTCACCAGCGGAGCCGCGGTGCCCGGCGATGTCTATCGCGTACTGGCCACCACGAATCTCCAGCCGCCGGTGAACTGGCAACTGCTCGCGTCCGGACTCGTGGCCTCCAACGGTCTGGTGCAATTCACGGACACGAGTACGGCGACCAACCCGCAACTTTTTTATCGTCTCGCGTTGCCGTCCGCCTTTCCTACCGCGCCCAGCCTCACGCAATCACCGGCCTCGCGAACCGTTTTGGCCGGGCAGGCTTTTACTTTCACCGCCGCCGCCACGGGTTCCGAGCCGCTGAACTACCAATGGTTCTTCCACACCAACACTCTCCTGGCAAGCGGTTCCGCGTCCGCCCTCACGCTGACCGGTGGCGCAACCGGCAACGCGGGCAGTTACTTCGTGGTGGTCACAAATTATTCCGGCAGCGTGACGAGCAGCGTCGCGATGCTGACCGTGCTGCCGCCGCTCCAGCTCACGGCACAACTCACAGCGGCGGGTTTTCAGTTGAGCGGTCTTGGCGTTCCCGGTGACGCCTACCTTGTGCAAGGCGCGGCGAGTCTGGTTCCGCCGGTGGCGTGGCTGACGTTGACCACCCAGATCGCCGCCACCAACGGCCTGATTCAGTTCAGCGACACCAATTCAGCCAGCCGCCCCTGCTTTTTTTACCGGCTGATTTCTCCCTGAAAATATTTTCCCCGATGACCAACCCATTTCATTCCCGTCGGAACGCCGCCTTGCTGCTGGCCATCGCACTGCCGCTGCTGCGGCTCACCCGCGCGGCGGCGCAGGAGGAAAACGAGGCGGGTTATCGGCGCGAACTTTATCAGGAAGACAAGGATCGCATCCGGGTGGACACGGACTCGTTCGGCTTCGGCGTGAAACTCAGCGACCACGTCCGCTTGCGCGGTGAGGTGGTGTTGGACGCGATCTCGGGCGCCACTCCGACGGGCGCGCCGCCGCAGACGAAATGGCCGTTTCCGAGTTTCAACGATTACTACGCGTCGGCATTGAAGCAATCCACCGGCATTCAATTCAACCAGTATCTCAACGAGAACGTGATCTATGCCGACGCCGGCTACATCACCTATCAACAGTTGACCAACGACGCCACGGCCTTCGCCCACAACACCGCGCCGACCATTGCGACCAACAACGCCACGAGTTCCTACAACGCGCTGGTCAACAATCCGAATTACCGCAACACGAAGGTGCCGGTCGTCCCGATGCACGACCGGCGCACCGCCGTGTCGTTGCAGTTGCCGCTCGCGTTTGGCATTCACGAACTCACGCCCTCGGTTTCTTACAGCGAGGAGAGCGATTACGTCTCGTGGGGCGGCGCGCTGAATTACTCCATCGCGCTGAACAACAAGAACACCACGATCAGCCTGGGGTGGGCGCACAACGCGGACCGCGTGCGGGACGATCTCCGCGTCTGGCGGGACAAAACCACCGACGAAGCCTTTCTCGGCGTGGTGCAATTGCTCACTCCCAAATCCTACGTCACTTTGAACTGCACCTTCGGCTCCGAGCGCGGTTATCTTTCCGATCCTTATCGTGGCGTGATGGCGTTGTTGAACTTTCCTCAGCTCGATCCTGCCGACGCCGGGCTGCTGCCGGAGAAACGTCCCGACCAACGGACAAAGCGGATTGTTTACGCGTCGTGGAACCAATACGTCACGCCGCTCCACGGTGCCGCCGAGTTGAGCTACCGCTTCTACCACGATTCCTACGGCATTTTCTCGCACACCGTGCAACTCAACTGGCACCAGAAAATCGGCAAGCAACTCATCCTCTCGCCGATGTTCCGATACTCGCGGCAGAGCGCGGCGGATTTTTATTACGTGCTGGTTCCCGACTTCAATAATCTCCCGGCAGCGTATTCGTCCGACTACCGTTTGTCCGATCTGCAAACCTTCGCCGCCGGGTTGAACCTCACCTGGCGCGTTCACAAGTATCTCTCTCTCGACGCGGGCTACCTGCGTTACGTGATGCAAGGACTCGATGGTGTGACTTCGCCAAGCGCCTATCCGTCCGCCAACGTTTACACCCTGGGATTACGCGTATGGTTTTAACTGAAGCATCTCAAAAAATGGTGCGCGACCGCGTCTGGGCTTCCTCGCTCCGCATCGCCAGTGCCGGTTTGCACACGCTCACCTTCACCGCCATGAGCACGCATTGCCAGGTGAAGTGTCATTCGTTCGACGCGAAACTTGTCCGCGCCTATCAGGACGAAGTGCTCGACTGGGTGGCGTGGTTTGAAGCGCGTTACTCGCGGTTCATCAGCGACAGCCTCATCGGCCGGATCAACGCGGCGGCGGGCGAGCATTGGGTCGAAATTGATCCCGAAACCGAGGCGCTCTTCCAGTTGTGTCAGGACATGATTTTTTTCTCGCGCGGCGTTTTTGATCCGACCGCGCTGCCGTTGATGAAGCTGTGGAACTGGAAGGCGCAACCGCCGGTCGTGCCCACCGAGGAAGCCATCCGCGCCGCGCGCGAACTGGTCGGCTGGAATAAAATCGAGCGTCGGCCCGGCGGAATTTTTCTGCCCCGCGCCGGAATGTTGCTCGACCTCGGCGGCATCGGCAAGGAGTACGCCGTGGATCGCGCGCTGACGCTGGGTTTGGAACGCGGCCTCGCCAACGTGCTGGTTGATTTCGGCCAGGATGTGCGCGTCCACGGTCGTCCCGACCGAGGCGACAAATGGATCATCGGCCTCGAAGACCCGCATCAACCCGGCAAATGCTGGACCGCCGTGGCCGTGAACAACGAGGCCGTGGCGACCTCCGGCGATTACGTCCGCCATTTCACCCACGCCGGCAAACGCTTCGGCCACATCATTGATCCACGCACCGGTTATCCCGTGGACAATGGCGTGCTGTCGGTTTCCATCGTCGCGCCGCATTGCACTTTTGCCGGGATTCTTTCCACCGCCGCCTTCATTCTCGGCCCGCGTGACGGCCTGGAAATGATGGGCCTCTGTCCCGGCGTGGAAGGCGCGATCACCACTGACAGCAGCCAGTTCATCACCCGTGGATTTCACCGTTATGCAACCTCATAAAAAAAACTCGCTCAAACAATTCTTCTGTGCCGCCGCCGTGGCTGCGCTGCTGGGTCAAACCCTGCTGGCCGAATTAAAACCCGGCGAAATGTTCCCCGAACTCACCACTTTCAAACTCGAAGGCAAGCTGCCCGACGAATTGAAGGGCAAAGTCGTGATCGTAGATTTCTGGGCGTCGTGGTGCGGCCCGTGCAAGGAATCCTTTCCCGTCTTGAACGAGTTGAAAAAGAAATACGCCGACCGCGGCCTGGTCATCATCGCGGTGAACGTGGACGAGGAGCGCGCCGACATGGAGACGTTTCTCAAAGCCAACCCGGCGACCTTCACCGTCGTCCGCGATGCCGGCCAGAAGCTCGTGCCCAAGACGGGCATCAAGACCATGCCGAGTGCGTTTGTGTTGGATGGCGAAGGCAAGGTGCGTTTCGCCCACGCCGGTTTTCACGGCGACAAAACCAAAAAGCAATACGAGGAGCAGATCGAAGCGCTCCTCAAGAAATAAATTTTCATGACTGCGAAAACCACCCAGATCCTCCGCGGCACGGCGCTATTGCTGGCGACCTTCGCGCTCGCCGGCTGCGAAACCGTCCAGCCCTGGCAGCGGAAGACGCTTTCGGATTACACCATGCGCGGCGACCGCGACCCGCTGGGCCAGGGTGATCTGGATCACATTTTCTTTTCCCGCGAAATGTCTTCCGGCGGCCGTGGCGTCGGGGGCGGCGGCTGCGGCTGCAATTGATGTTTATGAAAACAGAGCACTCCATCCAGCAGGCCGGGCGCGGCGCTCCGCACGCGCCGGGGTGCGACTTCGTGGCTGGCGGCGCGCGCGCAGCGACGCGCCCGGCCAGTCTGCAAAAAGCCTTCCGTATTTCCTTCGTGCTGGCGTGCTGCCTCTTCGTCTTTCACTTTGCCCACGCCGAGGACTCAGACGCCACCCGCAGTCCGTTCGGCATCCGCGTCAGCACCAATCTCAACGGCGGCGTGCTGGCGTTGAAGGTGGATTTTTCCGTCCCGACCGACTGCGTGCTCTACGCGGAACGCCTGCATTTCCTCAATGGCGACAGTACGGAACTGACGCCGCTGCGCCTGCCCACGCCGCAGCTCAAAGTGGACAAGGCCACCGGCCACGAGAAAAAAATCTACGACCGCAACTTCACCGCGTGGCTGGAACCGGTGACGGGAAACTTGCAGGTGAAGTTCCAGGGTTGCACCAACGACGCGTGCTTTTTTCCCGAGAAGCGTTCTTTCGCAATGAATGGCGCGGGGATTTTTTCGGAAGCCACGGCCAGCACCGCGTCGCCGGTCAATGTCGCGACGGACACCACCGCCGCCGCCGACTGGAAGGCGGAAGCCAAGGGTTTTCAAGTCATCGCCAAGGAAACCGGCTACGTGAAGGCCGGTGATTTCATCCAATTTCTGAACCGCACCGCCGCCGGTGAATTGCAGGCGGCGAATGATCCGCTCGCCAAATACAAACGCTTCGGGCTGGTGGCCACGGTGTGCCTCATCCTGCTCGGAGGACTGGGCTTGAACCTCACGCCCTGCGTGCTCCCGCTCATCCCGATCAACCTCGCAATCATCGGCGCGGGCAAGGCGGCCCACTCGCGGCGCGAGGGTTTTTTGCACGGCGGTGCCTACGGTCTCGGCATGTCGCTGGCGTACGGAATCCTGGGACTGGCCGTGGTGTTGACCGGCGCGAAGTTCGGCACGCTCAATTCCTCGGCGTGGTTCAACGTCGCCATCGCGGGAATTTTCCTCGTGCTCTCGCTCGGCATGTTTGACGTGGTTCACATTGATTTCACGCGCTTCGAGCGGTTGCTCGGCAAGCGCGAATCCCGCGCCGCCCGTGGGACAAAAAGCAAATGGCTCGTCGCCTTCACCCTCGGAGCCATCGCCGCGCTGCTCGCCGGCGCGTGCGTCGCGCCGGTGGTGATTTCCGTTCTGCTGATGGCGACGGATCTGCACGCGAAGGGCGTGGCGATCGGGCTGGCGCTGCCGTTTCTGCTCGGCCTCGGCATGGCGCTGCCGTGGCCGTTCATGGGCGCGAGCCTTTCGTTTCTGCCCAAGCCGGGCCGGTGGATGGTGTGGGTGAAGTACGGTTTCGGCGTGGTGATCGTGTTGTTCGCCGCTTATTACGGCAGCCTCGCTTACGGTTTGTTTCAGTCGCAACGCGCCACAACCTCGCTGGCCACCAACTCGGGCGCGGCCACCGCCATCACCGGCGGCGATCAAACGCTGGCGCGGGCCTTGCGCGAAGCGCGGGCGACGGGCAAGTCGGTGTTCGTGGATTTTGCGGCGAGCTGGTGCAAGAACTGCGAGGCGATGGATCTGACGGTCTTCAACCAGACGAACGTCCAGACGCACTTGAAAAATTTCATCCTGGTGAAATACCAGGCCGAGCGACCGAACGAATCCCCCGCCAAGGAAGTGCTGGATCATTTCCAAGTCATCGGCCTGCCGACGTATCTGGTGATGAAACCCAATTGATGACGCACCACAGTTTTTTTAACAACCAAACCCACAACCAAACCCACATATGAAACGCCGACTCACAAAAAATCTGTCTCTCCTGCTCGCTGCCGTTTTGCAGATCGTTCCCATTATTCGCTCCGCCCTGCCGGTGGCGCAAAGCCTGGCTCCCAGCGCCTGGGCCATCATCTTCCGCTGGGGTGCCGGGGCCGTGGCCTTGTTCGGCCAGCACGCCATTTCCAAAGCGTCGAGCATCGCCATCTCGCCACCGAACGCCACCGTCGGCACGCCGTACATCGGCACGGTGACTTATTCCGGGAGCCACGCCGGGTCGGTGAGTTCCATGAAGCTCACGAACAACTGTCTGGGCGCATCGCAAACGCTGGCCTCGGGATTGACGATCATTTATTCCAGCGGCAACCAGGCGACCGTCACCGGCACGCCGACCACCGCCGGAAGTTTTCCATTCCAGCTCGGCATTTTCAGCGCGAACAGTTGCGGCTCGGGCGACAGTGATACGCGGACCACCACTTTGATCGTGGGCACCAGCGGCGGCGGCGGCGTGGCCCCGGTGTTTTCCACCGCGCCCGAGAATGGCGTGGCCCAGGTGGGATCGGATGTGACCTTGAGCGCGGCGGCCTCGGGCAATCCCATTCCGAAATACTTTTGGAAGCAGGGCGTCACGCCGATTCCGGGCGCGACGAATTCGACGCTGACGTTCACCAACATTCAACTGGCCAGCGCGGGGCTGTACACGGTGACGGCCTCGAACGCCACGAGTACGGCGACCGCCACCGCCTACTTGAGCGTGTGCCTCACCGCCGGCAGCAACATTCTGGCGTTTCATTACACAAACTACATGACGGTCAGCAACACCGTGATCCTGTCAAGTTACATCACCAACGCGCCCTCGGGCAGCAACGTTTACAAGTGGCGGTACAACATTTCGGACATCACGACGTTCAGCACCAACGGCAACGTCTTCACCTTGAGTTCCAACCTGGTCACCGCCAGTCGCAGCGGCATTTACTCGGTGGTTTTCAATGGCACCGTCGGCGCGACCACGGTGGCAAACCAGCAATACGATTCCTATTGGGCCTTCGGTGTGAAGCCGGTCGTCACCGCCGCGCCGCAATCCACCAACGTGGTGCCCGGTGCGAACCTCTCGCTAACCGCCTCGGCCAATGTTCAGCAGAATGCTTACGGCAACACGTTGAGCGTCGGTTTTCTCTGGTATAAAAACGGCACCAATCTGGTTTCCGCCCAGGCCGCTCCAGGCACCAACCAGTCGGCGACCTTGCCGTTCACCAATATTGATCCCACGAACGCCGGCTCGTACACCATCGTCGTCACAAACTTCTGGGGCTCCACCACCAGCGCGCCGGCGATCTTGACCGTCACGTCGGCCTCGGCCCCGCCGTCGCAATTGGATGCGCAATTCGGTTCGCCCGGTGGTCCGCTGTTGATCACGTTCACCAACATTCCCGGCGCAAACTTCACCGTGCTTTGCTCCACGAACGCCGCGTTGCCGTTGAGCAGTTGGACTGCGCTCGGTGCACCGACAGAAACGACCGCCGGCCACTACCAGTTCAGCGATGCCGGCGCGCAAACGAATTCCGAACGGTACTACCGCGTCCGCTCGCCGTAGCCACCGGGAGAAAAAGTGACAACGTCCGGAGAAACTGAGCGCCTCACCGCGCTCAGTTTCTTTTTTCCATCGCCGGAATGCTTGCGCAATTCGGCTTCGTAAAACTTTTCGTTTACCCGTCGCACGCGCCGCTTGACTTGCCGCCGCATCTCGCGAAATGTGGGCGCGCACATGAAGTCTGATAACCTCCCTCGTAATGCGGTGTTTGTGTTTGCGCTGGCCTTGGTCGTATACATCGTTGCCTATTCGGGCATCGAGTCGCGGCGCACGCGGCAGGGTCCGTGGCAGATCGCCTTCACCAACGACGCGGCCGGCACGCCCGCGCTGGTCATCAATCAGCCCGCCCTCGCCATCACAAATGTGCGGATCAGTTTTCCCGGCGAGACCCGGCCGCCGCCCACGAACTCGGTCACCGCGCTCGCGCTGGTGGAGCTGCGGCCGGTGCCGTTCGCCGTGCCGTTCGGTCAGTGCGTGTTCATGGATGCCACGTCGCTGCCGGGCACGCTGGCCTTTGAACTTTTTGGCCACGAAATCCAATTGCTGCCGCGTGTCCTGACGATTGACAAGGTGGAACAACCCTGGCGCTCCGAGACGTTGCTCGCTTTGCCGTCGGTGAAAAGCGGAACCAAATGAACGCGCAGGTAAAAAATAAATGGGTGCTGATCACCGGCGCTTCCAGCGGATTCGGGGCCGCCGCCGCGCGGGCGTTTGGTGAAGCCGGGGCCAAACTGTTGCTCGGCGCGCGGCGGGTGGAAAAATTAAAAGACGTCGCCATCACCGCCCGCGAAGCCGGCGCGGCCCGGGCGGAATTTCATTTCCTCGACGTTTCCCAAACTGCGAGCGTCAATGAATTCATCCAATGGGTGCGGACGCAAACGGACTGCGTGGACGTACTCATCAACAATGCCGGCGGCGCGCTGGGTATGGACACCGTGGCCCAGGGCCGGGACGAGGATTGGGAGACGATGCTGCAAACCAACGTGCTCGGCGTGCTGCGCATGACGCGGGCGACGCTGCCCTTGATGCCGCACGACGCCGGCGCTTCCATCATCAACGTAGGCTCGGCGGCGGGCCATGTGGCTTATGAAGGTGGCGCAGCGTATTGCGCGGCCAAGGCCGGCGAACTCCAGATCACCCGCACGTTGCGCCTGGAGTTGAACGGCACGGGCATCCGCGTCAGCACGGTGGATCCCGGTCTGGCGCAAACGGATTTTTCCCTGGTGCGTTTCAAAGGCGACGCTGAACGGGCGAAAAAACTTTACGTCGGCACGAACCCGTTGGTGGCGGAAGACGTGGCCGAGATTCTGGTCTGGGTCGCGGGCCGGCCGGCGCATGTGAACATTGACGAATTGATCGTCAAGCCCGTGGATCAGGCGGCCATGCACAAACTCCACCGGCGGAAAACGTGATCAGACGCCGCCCCGGTTCGCCCGCCACAACAGCACCGCGCCCACGGTTTGAAAGAGAAAGTTCGGCGCCCACATCAGCAGGTGCGGCGCAAATTCGGGCCGCGTGTTCAGCGCGTTCCCCACGATGATGAGCGCAAAGTAAAGCGCCACCAGGCCGAGGGCGATGGCGATGCCGATGTTGGTTTCCCGCCGGTGGACGCGGATGCCGAGGGGAATCCCGACCAGCGTGAAGCCAAAGCAGGCGAAGGAAAATGCCAGTTGCCGGTGGAGCTGCACGCGCGCCGGTTCGCCGAGTTCGCGGAACTGCTGCTGCCAGCGGGCTTTTCTGGATTGGGTTTCGGCAGCAGAAAGTTTGTTGGTGGAAAAGGAAACGTTGGAGGCCGTTTCGAGTTCGTGCAGTTCGTTTTGCAGTTGGCTGAACGTCATGTCACTGAGCGAGGGTTTCCGGACGACTCCCGCCGGGGTGCTGGCCAGGTCGAAAGTAATTTTCGCCGTGCCGCCGGAACCCGAAACGTCGCTGGCAATCATGACGGTCTTGGCATCAAACAAACTGAGGGTGGCGACCTGGTTGGTCTTGTCCACTTCGAACTGCCCGCGCGCGGCACGCACGCTCATCTCCAGATTCGTTTCGTCTTTGTACTGGAAAATTCGCACGTCCTGCAAATGCTGCACCACGCCGCCGTCATTCTTTCCGATCCAGATGATGTAGCCGGTGTCGCGCTGAAGATATTTTATGGGCTGGCCGACCGGAAGCTGGAGCGTGGAGAGGATGGCCAAGCGCGACGAGTCGCGCAGCCGGTTATAGGCCACCTTGCAGCGCGGGGCGATTTCCAGATTCACCGCCAGACTGACGCCGCACAGGAGCAGGCTGAAAATCAACAGCGGCGAAACCAGGGCCAGCAGGCTCACGCCGCCCGCGCGGGCGGCGGTCAGTTCCTGATCGGCACTGAACCGGCCAAAGACCATGAGCGTGGCTGTCAACAGGCCCATTGGCAGCGCGAAGGCCCACAGGAAGGGAATCAGCAGCAGGAAACCCTTGAGTACCACCCACACGGAAACCTGGCCGAGTAACGGCAGCATTTCGCGCAGCCCGTTGACCAGCAACAACACGAACGTGAAGATCAACGCGGTCATCAACAGGGTGGCGATGACCTGGCGCAGCAAATATCCGTGCAGTGTTCTCACCGAAATGATTGTTGAAAGAGAAGTGGTGGCAGGACCCGGAATTGAACCGGGGACACGCGGATTTTCAATCCGCTGCTCTACCAACTGAGCTATCCTGCCAGCCGGGCGCACATTGAACGGGGCCGGGGAATTGTTTGCAAGGATTAATTGCTGATTTATCGGTTGTGCCCGGCCCCGGATTTCTTTTCCAGGTTGCGTTGCCGGAGGCTTGTCCCTAAGCTGTTTCGCATGACGGCTTCGACACATGAAGTGTGGGAGCGGTTAAAAAATTTATGCCTGAAGGATATTGCGTCAAGTGCAAGGCCAAGAAGGAAATTGTCAATGCGGTGGAAGAAACGATGAAAAACGGGCGCAAAGCCATCAAAGGCAAGTGCCCCACCTGCAATACGGTCATGTTCAAAATTTTGGGTGGCAAAGCCACAGCGGCCCCCGCCCCCACACCCGCACCCGCGCCGGAAAACCCGACGCTCCCGTCCAACTAAATACCTATGTCGCAACAGCTCGCCTACGTCATCATCACCCCCTATTCGCTGCACAAATCCCGCACCGGCGGCATTCTCAGCCGGCTCATCACCCGCTCCGGCGTAGAACTCGCTGCCGCCCGGATGTTCGCGCCCAGCGCCGAACTGGTGAAGCAATACTCGCAGGCCATCGTTTCCAAAAACGATCCGCAAGACAGCCGCATCCAGGAACTGCTCCAGAACTACATTCTGCAAAACCTTTCGCCCGATCCCAAAACCGGCCGCCGCCGCCGCGCCATGGTACTCCTGTTCAAGGGTGAAGACGCCGTACGCAAAGTCCGCTCGGTCGTCGGCAACATCAGCCTGGACCGCCGCGGCGGCGAAACCATCCGCGACACGTATGGCGACCTCATCATGAGCGAGGACAACCAGGTGCGCTACTTTGAGCCCGCCGTGTTCGCACCGCCGTCCGCCGACGAGGCCGAGGCCAAGTTGAAACTGTGGACCCGTTATTCCGACACCGACGCCGGCATCGTGGACAATGTCATCTCCTATCTGCCCGGGGAAAAACCGCAGCGCACCCTCGTCCTCATCAAGCCGGAAAACTTCCGCTTCCCCTCCGGCCGTCCCGGCAACGTGATTGATTTCTTCTCCCGCACCGGCCTCTACATCGTGGGCATCAAGCTCCACCGCATGAGCGTGGCGCAGGCGATGGAATTCTACGGCCCCGTCCGCGAAGTCCTCCGCACCAAGCTCAAGGACATGGTCGCCGGCAAGGCCAAGGCGTCGCTGGAAAAAGAGTTCGGCTTCAAGCTCACCGGCGACAATGAAAAACAGCTGGGCGACATTCTCGGCCCGGTCTTTGGCGACAACCAGTTTGAAACCATCGTCAAATTCATGTCCGGCACCGCCCCTTCCGAAACACCGGAATCCGAGTGGAGCAAGCCCGGCAGCGAGCGCTGCATCGCCCTCGTCTATGAGGGCGTGGAAGCCGTGCGCAAGATCCGCGACGTGCTCGGGCCGACCGACCCGTCCAAGGCACCGCCCGGTTCCATCCGCCGCGAATTCGGCCAGACCATCATGATCAATGCCGCGCACGCCAGCGATTCGGAAGAGAGCGCCAACCGCGAATTCGGCATCGTGAAGCCCGGGGAAAATAATTTCCGGCAGGTCGTCGAAGAGTTCTACGGAAAAGTTTAAGCCGGTTTGCCCGCGCAAAAACGCCAGCCCCAAACGGGCTGGCGTTTTTTTTGCGACCTGATCCAAGCAGGAAAACCCCGGACGCGCGGCAGCGCGTCACTGGAGTTTGAATTTCCCGCCGCTGCTGTCCTGAAGGTTTCCGAGGCTGTCGAAGGTGTTCACAAAGAAGACGCCGTTCGCCGCGTTCGTGTAGGTGGTCTGCACGTAGGCGGTCTGGCCGACGCGGGCCGCATTCGTGTACGTCAGCACCAGCAGCCCGCTCACCGGACTGAAACGCGTCAGCGAGTAATTCCCCGCGCTGCTCCCGCCGCCGCCGGTCTGGGTGAAGCTGATCTGGCTGACAAATTTCAGCGTGGTGACGTTGGTGCTGCCGGTGTTGGTGGCGACCAGGGTTTTGCCCGTCACCGACCCGGGGAAAAAGTTGGTCGCAACCACCAGACTGATGCCAGCGAGGCCGCCATCGTCATTGGTAAAGTAGCCGCCGTAGTGATTGGTGAACACGAACGAGACTTCGCTCTCCTGATTGCTCTGGGCCGGAGGCGCAAGATAGGTGAGGGCGATGTGCGCGGTGTTGGTGCCGGTCTTGTGGTAGAGGTATTGGCCAACGCCGTAATTGTCCGCGTTGGTATCCGTGCCGGTCTGGGCAAAGTGGACGGGATCGAAGCCGACCGTTTGAAGGTTTGTGCCGCCCCCATGTTCCTGCGTGACGGTGGCCAGCAAGCCATTCAAAGCATCGGGCGCCCAGTCGGCGACAGGCTGCACGACGTAGGTGAAGGCCACGGTGTTGGTGAGCGAATAATTGCCGACCGCGTCAGCCGCGAACGCCTGGATCTGGTTGGAGCCGGAGAGCAGGAAGTTGGTCAGACCGGGGCTGCTCCAGTCGCGATTGTTGAGTGCGAGCGTGGCGGGATTCCAACCGTTGCCGTTCAATTGATACCAAATGGTGGCGATGCCGATGTTGTCACTGGCCTTGCCGCCGGCGGTGAACACGGCGTTGCTCCACTGCTGCTTGGCCACGGGATTGGTGATGAGATTGACGGGCCGCGCGATGTCCAAAAAGTTCGCGATCAAGTTCAGGTTGGACTGCATGTTGAAGGTGAGCTTGGCGGTGTTCGCGGCGACGTTGCCGGTCCAGTTGACGAATTGGAATCCGGTGGCGGGCGTGGCGGTCATCGTGTAGTTCTTGCCGATTTCCAAAACGGCATTGCTGTAATTGGGACTCAGCGTGCCGCGACCACCCACAAACTGCACGAGCAGACGGTCGGTCAGGACGTAAATCAATTTGACCGTGTTGGTCAGTGAACGGTTGCCCGTGCCGTCTTCGGCGTAGGTGCTGATCAGGTTGGTGCCGGGGTTCAGCACGAGATTGGTGGCCGTCCAGTTCGTCCAGTTGTTGGCGGTCGTCGCGCTCATCCAGGCGTTCGTGTTGAGCTGATACCACACGTTGGAGACGGCGAAATTGTCGCCAGCCTTACCGGTGGCGGTGAAGACCTGGTTGCTCCAACGCTGGTTGGCCTTGGGCGTAAGCCACACGTTGACGGGCCGTGTCACATCCAAAAAGTTGGCGGTGAAGTTCAGGTTGGACTGCATGTTGAAGGTGAGCTTGGCGGTGTTGGTCGTCACACTGCCGCTCCAGTTGAGAAACCGAAAACCCGCCGCCGCCGTGGCCGTCATGGAAAAGTTTTTGCCGATCTCCAAAACAGCATTGCTGTAATTCGGACTGAGCGTGCCCCGGCCATTGAACTGCACTGTCACGCGATCCGTCAGCACGTAGCTGAATTTCACCGTGTTGGTCGCCGACTGATTGTTGCTGGTGTCCACGGCGTACGCGCTGAAAGTATTCGTGCCGGGACTGAGCAACAGGTTGGGAGCCGTCCAGTTCGTAAAGTTGTTTGCGGAAACGGCCTGCACCCAGCCGCCGTTGTTCAATTGATAAAAAACATTGGTGACCGCAACGTTATCCTTGGCCGTGCCGGTGGCGGTGAACACCGCGTTGCTGGTGCGCTGACCGGATTTCGGGGCGACGAGGGTCAGCGTGGGTTTGACCGATTCACCCGCAAGATAATTCCCGACGTAGCTGTTGGTGAGATTGGATGTCACCGCGTTGGTCTGCACCACCGGAGCAAAAAATCCCGGTACGGTGCTGAAGGTGACCACATGGCTGCCGGGGGCGAGGCCCGCCACCACCGCGCCGCTGATTTGCGCCACGCCACCATCCACCTGCCAGCGCGCTCCCGCCGTCACCGCCCCGGCCGGGTTGAGCGTGATCCGCAGCGCACCGGGAACCAATGTGCTGTAGGTGCCAACCGCGACATTCGTGACACCTCCCGTGATGGCCACAACCTGATTGCTCGGTGCGTTCCAACCCGAAATGGTCTTGAACGCCAGCAGGTGATCACCGACGGACAAACCCGTGACGACCGCGCCGTTCGTTTGAAAGGCCCCGCCGTCCACCTGCCACTGTGCGCCATCCGTCACGGCCCCGCCGGGATTGAGGTTTACTTGCAAGGCCCCCGACGTCAGCGAATAGGTTCCCGAGAGGTTCGTGGTGATGTCCGTCACCACCGTCACGACGCGCGTTCCCGGAGTGAACCAGCCGCTGATGGTTTTGAAGGTCACTGTATGCGGGCCGACGGACAGGTTGGTCACAACCGCGCCATTGCCTTGAACCGCGCCGCCGTCCACCTGCCATTGCGCCCCGGCCGTCACGGCCCCGGGCGGATTGAGCGATACTTGCACCGCGCCGGGGTTGGGTGTGTAAAGCCCCGTCACCAGGTTGGTGCCGGTGCGCGAAACAATCGTCGTGAGTTGATCCGCCGGTTTGATGAAGCCCGGGACGCTCGTGAAGGAAACGACATGCGTACCGCCGGACAAATTCGTCACCACGCTGCCGCTGTTGTGAAGTGTGCCGCCGTCCACCTGCCATTGCGCCCCGGCTCCCACCGCATCGACGGGACTGAGCGTCACCTTCAAAGTGCCGTTCGTCGCCGAAGTGCCAGAACCATACAATTCGGTGCTCGCCAAAACGATGCTGCCGTCAAAACCGCCCGCCACCAACACCCTCCCATCAGACAGCAACGTGGACGTATGCCCCCAGCGCGGATTGCTCATTCCGGGACCGTTGGTCCAAGCGCCCAAAGCGGGATTGTAGATTTCCGAGTTGGTCAGAAAGGTGTTGCCGCTCTGGCGACCACCGGTGACCAAAACTTCACCGTTGCCGAGCAAGGTTGCCTGCGGCGTGTCGCGGGAGATGGCCAGATCACCACTGTCTGACCAAAGGCCGGTGGCCGGATCATACAGCTCCGTACTAGCTATAGAATTGGGCTGATCGAAACCGCCGGTCACCAATGCCTTTCCATTTGGCAATAAAGTGGTCGCGTGCTCACGACGTCCAAAATGCAAAGCTCCGGTGTTGATAAATGTTCCAGTGGAAGGATCAAACAACTCGGCGCTGGACAGCAAATCAAAGCTAACGCTGTAAATATATACTGCCCCAGCCGCAATCAGCACTCTTCCATCCAGCAACAATTGCGCCGTATGTTGCCAGCGGGTACTGTTCATTGGCCCGACTTCGGTCCATGTTTCGGAAACAGGATCGTACACCTCGGCGCTGGCAGTAGAATTCTGGGAAATGTCCTGTCCACCTGCAACCAAAACCCCGCCATTCGCCAGCAATGTAGCCGTGTGTTGGAATCGTCCGACATGCATGAATCCCGTCTCCTTCCATATGCCGGAAGCGGGATCGTACAACTGCGCGCTGGCAAGAATTCCCAGACTGCCAAACCCTCCCGCCACCAGCACTTTTCCATTCGCCAGCAACGTCGCGGTATGCAATGACCGCATGTTTGACGGCGAGTTTGTCGGATACCCGGTGATGTTTGTCAGGGAGCCGGTGGGCGTCCACGCGCCGGTCGCCGGATCATACAACTCGGCGCTGCCCAGCGGGTTCAGGCTGGTGTCCTGGCCGCCGGCCACCAACACCGTACCGTCGAGCAGCAAGGTGGCCGTATGCCCTCGCCGGGCAACGTTCATCGGCGCGTTGGTGACGAAGGAGGCGGCGTGCAGCGGCCGCCAGGCCGACAGACAGCACAGTAACAAAGCCAGCCCGCGGGCCAGCCCATTTTTTTTGCGGGATTGAGTCATCATTAAAAATATTTGCCGGAGGCGAAACCACCAGTCCATTCCGCGCCCCGGCAACGGCCACTAAAGTTGCCTCGCGCCGACAAAACCGCAACCGGAATTTTCGCTGGCGTTTGTTGTTGCCGCCTCCCGGGCAAGCCACTCCGAATTGAATGTGGGGGCGGAGGGTTGAAAGGTGCAGCCGGGGGGAAAGTCAAATCTTCGTGCGGATGCCGCACGCGCGCAGAACGCACCAGCCGCGCACCGCTTCAAAAATCGCAAACAAACCGGCGACAACGAAGATCAAACCTAGCCACCAGAGTACATCACCGGCAATGATGATCCCCACGATGAGCACGAGGGAGCCGATCACCCCGCGCACACGGCGACCGGACATGTCCAGGTTCTTGTTAAAAAAGCGACGCACGCGCAACCATAGGCACAAATCGCCCGACATGCAATCCGCCAGTCGGGATCGGCGCCACCCACCATCAGAGCGACCAGCCGTTGCGGTTCGTGCGCTTCACAAACTGCGCGGCTGCCGGCACGTTCTTCGCCTTCATGCGCGGGCCGTCCCATTCCAGTTTCTTGTCGGTCTTCAGCGCGACGATGCCCAGCAGCATGATCTCGGTCAGATACGCCGTGACGTCAAAGCGCGAGTAGCACGTTTCCGGTTTGTTGTCCTTGATCGCGGCGAGCCATTCCAGATGATGCCGCAGATCGGCGTCGCCCTTGAACGCATTGCGCGGAATGATCTGCGGAATGGAACTGACCGCCGCATGTGAATCGGCCGTGATAAATTCCGCCTCGCCCGTGAGCTTAACAAAAAACCGCGAGCCGTAATCGTCCGGTGAAAACACCTTGCCCTTGTCACCGATCAACAAGCAGCCGCTGCCGGGCACCTCGCCCAGCAACGCCTTCACGTCGGCGGTAATCTCCTGCGGCGGCTTGTTGCTGCCATCATGTCCGCCGCGCCCTTTCGGATCGGGCTTGCCGCCGTCAAACCACCACAACGTGACGGGTTCCAGGTCGCGGTGCGACAGCGCGAGCTGCCGCGCGGGAAATTCAAAACGGATTTTGGAACTGAGCGGGTACGTCTCCCCGTTCATCCCCGACGACGCGGCTTCGATCTCGGTCGGATACCCGAGTTCCAACGCGCGGAACGGCATGTTCACCGTGTGACACGCCATGTCGCCCAAAGCGCCGGTGCCGAAATCCTGCCAACCGCGCCAGTTAAAAGAATGATAGACACCCTTCTTGTACGGCCGCATCGGTGCCGGGCCAATCCACTGATTCCAGTCAAGCGTCGCCGGGATAATGTCCGCACCTTCGGGCCGGCCAATGCCTTGCGGCCAAATCGGACGGTTCGACCAGACATATACTTCCCGCACCTGACCAATGAGTCCACTCTGCACACACTCCACCGCGCGCCGCAAACCGTCCGCCGAACTTCCTTGGTTGCCCATCTGCGTGACGACTTTTTTGCGCCGAGCCAGAGCGCGGATTTCGCGGGCTTCCCAGATCGTTTGGGTCAACGGCTTCTGACAATACACATGCTTGCCGTGATGCAACGCCGCCGAGGTCGCGATGGCGTGGAAATGGTCGGGGGTGGAAACCGTCACCGCATCAATGGACTTGTGCAGCTTGTCGAACATCTTCCGGTAATCCTGGAAATACTCCGCGCTCGGATACTTCTCCAACTGGCCTTCGCAGTGATCCTTGTCCGTGTCGCACAAGGCCACGATGTTTTCGCTGGAGCAGCAATTGATGTCACTCGAGCCTTTGCCGCCGACGCCGATGGCGGCGATGTTCAGCTTGCTGTTCAAGTTTTTCCCGCGCACGAGCAGCGGCACCCCGAACGTGGTGGCGCCCACGGCGAGCGCGGTGGATTTCAAAAAGTCACGGCGGGTGAAAGACAGGTTGGTCGGGCGGTTGTGTGAATTCATGCGCCTATGAAAGCGGAACGCCGTGGGAAGGTCAAAAGAAAGTTTCAGCGCACGCCTCATTAAAATGCATGACACAATTCGAGACTTGGAAGCGGTGCCCAAATCAGGCAGCGTTCTCCGCGATGAATAACAACACCGTGCTCTGGATTTACATCGTGCTGCTGCTGGTCGGCGGCCTCATCGGATTTTTCAAAGGCAAAAGCAAAGTCTCGCTCATCATGTCCGCCGCCTTCGCCGCGCTGCTGATATTGACGGCAGTGAACGGAATTCTTGACGCTCATTTTGCCCGCAACCTGGCCAACATTCTGATGGTCGCCCTGCTCGTCGTCTTCGCCATGCGCCTGGCCAAGACCAAAAAATTCATGCCCGCTGGCATGATGCTGGTCATCACGATCGCCGCGTTGGCGCTGAGAAACCTCAGATAAATACAAGTCATCCCCTGCTCCGCCGTGCCCGTCACCACTCTGCCCATTTGGGAAATTCATTCCCAGCTTCTCGCCGCACTGCGCGCCGGCAACCGCCTGATTCTTTCCGCGCCCACCGGCTCCGGCAAGACCACGCAAGTGCCGCAGATGCTCTGGCAGGCCGGCCTGCTCGATCAAGGACAGGTCGTCATCCTCCAGCCTCGCCGCCTCGCCGCCCGCTTGCTCGCCACGCGCGTCGCACAGGAGCTTGGCGTGCAACTCGGCCAGGAAGTTGGCTATCAAATCCGTTTTGAAAACGTCACGTCGCGCAAGACGAAAATCCGTTTCGTGACCGAAGGCGTGCTGCTCCGGCAAATCATTGACGACCCGGAACTCAAGGGCATTTCCGCCGTGCTCTTCGACGAATTCCACGAACGCCATCTCTACGGCGACATCACGCTCGCCCGCGCTTTGGACATTCAGGAAACGTCCCGGCCTGATCTAAAAATCGGCGTCATGTCCGCCACGCTCGACGCGGATCTGCTGGCGTTTTATTTATCGGAACGCCGATCTCCTGATCGGCTTGAACCTAGTTCAAAACTTTCGGGACGAGCCGATCAGGAGATCGGCGCTCCAAAATTATCCGTCCTCACCTCCTCCGGCCGCACCTTTCCCGTCGAAATCAAATACGAGTCCGAGCCGACGTACACCGACGAACGCCCCGTCTGGGATCAAGCCGCCGAAGCCTTCAGCCGCTACGTCAATTCCGGCGGCGACGGCGACGTTCTCGTGTTCATGCCCGGCGGTTTTGAAATTTCCCAGACCATCAATGCCCTCCGTTACACCGACGAGGCGAAAGGTTTCATCCTGCTGCCGTTGCACGGCGAACTCGCGCCGAAAGACCAAGACGCCGCCGTCGCCCGCTATCCGCAACGCAAGGTCGTCGTCTCCACGAACGTCGCCGAAACCTCGCTCACCATTGACGGCGTCCGCCTCGTGATTGATTCCGGCTTGGCGCGCATCCCGCGCTTCGACGCGAATCGCGGCATCAACACGCTGATGGTCGAGCGCATCAGCCAATCCTCCGCCGACCAGCGCGCCGGCCGCGCCGGCCGCACCGCGCCCGGAACGTGCATGAGACTCTGGTCACGCGACGAACACGCGCACCGCGCGCCGCAGGAGCTGCCTGAAATCAAACGCCTCGACCTCGCCGAAGTCGTGCTCACACTCAAGGCCGCCGGCGTGGAAAATCTCCGCACGTTCCGCTGGCTGGAAGCGCCGGATGAAAAAAGCCTGGAGCACGCGGAAGAATTGCTCACGGACTTGGGCGCGTTGAAATCCGCTCACGCCTCACGCCTCACGCCTCACGCCACCATCACCCCCATCGGCCGCCAGATGCTCGCCTTCCCCGTGCATCCGCGCTACGCCCGCATGTTGCTGGCGGCGCAGGAATACGGCTGCGTTTATCAGGCGTGCCTCGTCGCCGCGCTCACCCAGGGCCGCGATCTGCTGCTGCGAAATGTTGACAAGGCCACCAACCAGGCGCGCGAAGATTTGCTGGGCGACAAGGCGTCGTCGGACTTTTGGATTCTCATGCGCGCGTGGAGCTACGCGGCGAAACAGGATTTCCGCCTCGATGCCTGCCGCCGGCTGGGCATCCACTCCGTCACTGCGCGCCAAGTCGGCCCGTTGTTCGCACAATTTCTCCGCATCGCCAAGAGCGAAAAACTTGACACCACGCAGCGCGAAGTCAAAGACGAGGCCTTGCAAAAATGCCTGCTCATTGGTTTCTCCGACCGCATCGCGCAACGGCTCGATCAAGGCACGCTCCGCTGCGAACTCGTCCACGGACGGCGCGGCGTGCTAGCGCGGGAGAGTGCCGTGCAGCACAGCCCGATGCTCGTCGTCGCCGAAGTCCGCGAAGTGGAAATGCGTGACAAGGAAGTCGCCACCATTCTCTCACTCGCCACCGCCGTCCAGCCGGAATGGCTGCGCGAACTTTTCCCCGACGACATCACCACGGAGTTGAAGGTTCAATTTGATCCAACGCAGAAGCGCGTGGTGGCCGCTGAACTAGCGCGCTTTCGCGGACTCGCCTTGTCCGCCCGGCGCGTGGAACCGCCGCCCGCCGAGGCTGCGGCGCGGTTGCTCGCGGAGGAAGTGGTCGCCGGCAACCTGGTGTTGAAGGAATGGGATCACGGCGTCGAGCAATGGATTTTGCGGCTGAACCTGTTGAGCAAGTGGTGCCCAGACTTGGAACTCCCGCCGATCACCGATGACGACCGCCGCGTGCTGATCGAACAACTTTGCCATGGCGCGGTCGGCTACAAGGATATCAAAGACCGCGAGGTGAAACCGGTTGTAAAATCGTGGCTCTCGCACGCGCAGCAGCAACTGCTCGACAAGCACGCGCCCGAACGGCTCACGCTCGCCAACGGGCGCACGCCGAAAGTTTCCTACGAGCCGGGCAATCCGCCGCACATCGCGCTGCGCATCCAGGAACTGTACGACGTGACGCAGACGCCGAAGATCGCGCTGGGCCGCGCGCCGGTGGTGGTTCACATTTTGACGCCGGGCATGAAACCG
>JANYDP010000358.1 GCA_025363535.1 Verrucomicrobiota bacterium
GAAAGTAGCCCACGGCGTGAGCCGTGGGAAAGCGGAGCACAGGAACAAGCCCAGGCAATGGCGACAGGAAAATACGCAGCCGACCTGATTTCTAACGCCCCTACCGGGGCTTGCGTTTTTCCCGAATCAACCCACGGCGGCTCGCGCCGTGGGCTACTTTCTGCCGCTGCTCCGCAGCTAAAAACTAATTCAAAGATACACCCTAACCAGCGCCGCCTCTTTCAGACACCGTCAATCCAAGATTCGAATCACCATCACCCCTTCGGCACCTCGGCTGCTCAGAACGTCTTAACCAAATGTCCCGAACCCAAATGTCATTGAAAGCCCGCGCCACCTTTTTCGTGCTGGTTGCTTTCACGCTCTGCCTGACGACCACACAAAGCCGCGCCCAAACCACGGCCGCGCCCGCATCGAAGGATTTTGCCAGCCAGCTTGTCGAGTTCGCCGGCAAAGTCGAAGTCACCCTCGCCGCCACCAATGACTGGCGACCCGCGATTACCAACCAGCTCCTGCATCCCGGCGACCGCCTCCGCACCGCCGCCGACAGCCGCGCCACGCTGCGACTCTCCGACCGCAGCCTCATCCGCGTCAACCAATCCACCCTCCTCGAAATCCAGCCGCCCTCGCAGCCCGCCCGCCGACGCTTCAGCCTCAAACATGGCGCACTCTATTTCCTCGACCGTGAAAAGCCCGCCGACGTGGAGTTTGAAACTCCGCTCGCCACCGGCGCCATTCGCGGCACGGAATTTCTGCTCACCGTCACCGAGGCGGACAACACAACCCGACTCGCGCTGCTGGACGGCGCGGTGAATCTCCAAACCGCGACCGAACAACTCGCGCTCACCAGCGGCCAGCAAGCCTTGGTGCAAGCCGGTCAACCCGCGCAACTCACCGCTGTCCTCCCCGCCGCCAACTTGATCCAGTGGTGCTTCTATTATCCCGGCGTCTTGAATCCCGCCGACCTCGGTTTCACCGATGGCGAAAAAAAATCTCTCACCCAATCCCTCACCGCCTACCGCAGCGGCGATTTGTTGACCGCCCTCGCGGAAGCACCGGAACAATTGGCGACAAGTTCCACAGCGACCCGACCTTACTTCGCCGGACTGAAACTTGGCGTCGGCCAGGTTGAAGCCGCTGAAAGATTGATCGCGCCGCTGACCAATGCCCCGCTCGTCAACGCGCTCCGCGAAATCATCGCAGCGGTTAGATTTCAAAAACTCGTCACCACCAACGAACCCACGACCAGCAGCGAATGGCTCGCCCGCTCTTACTATCTCCAGTCACGCTCCCAACTGCCCGAAGCGCTTGCGGCAGCGAAACGCGCCACGGAACTCGCACCCGATTTCGGCTTCGCGTGGGCGCGCGTGGCCGAGCTGGAGTTTGGTTTTGGAAACCGCCACGCCGCCAAGGCAGCGTTGCGCCGCGCTGATGAACTTTGCCCGCATAATGCCCAAGCCGCCGCCCTCGCAGGATTTATTTTCCTCGCCGAAAATCATCTACGCGCCGCGTTGGAACATTTCAACCGCGCCCTCCAACTCGACGGCGCTCTGCCCAACGCCTGGCTCGGTCGCGCGCTCGCCCAGGAACAACTCGGCGAGACCGAAGCCGGCCGCCGCGATCTCCAGACCGCCGCCGCGCTCGAACCGCAGCGCGGATTGTTCCGCAGCTATCTTGGCAAAGCGTGGAGCCAGTCGGGCCAGGACAAGCTGGCGGAAAAAGATTTCGCCCTCGCGCAAAAGCTCGACCCCGCTGATCCGACCGCGTGGCTTTACGCCGCGTTGCACCGGTTTCAGACGCATCAGATCAACGACGCCGTCCGCGACCTGGAGCGCTCCACGGAGTTGAACGACAACCGCAGCGTCTTCCGCTCGCGCCTGCAACTGGATCGTGACCGCGCCACGCGCAGCGCCGATCTTGCGGCGATTTATGACACGGCGGGCCTGAGCGAAGTCAGCGAACACGCCGCCAGCCGTGCCATCGAAGAATCCTATTCTGATTTCGCCGGACATCTCTTTCTTGCGAACAGCCTGGCCAGCCGCGAAGACGCGCAACATTTCAACCTGCGCCTGGAAACCCCGCGCGAAAGCGAACTGCTCGTGGCCAACCTGCTCGCCCCGCCCGGCGGTGGAAATCTTTCACAACTCCTCTCGCAACATGATCGCCTGCAATACTTCGGCACGCGTCCGTTCGGCCTGAGTTCCTTGACCACGTACGGCAGTCGCGGTGATTGGCACGAAGCGGCGACGCTCTTCGGACAAGCCGCCGGCTTCAGCTATGCGCTGGACGCGCAATACGTTTCCCAGAACGGCCAGCGCGCGAACAATGATTTGGAGGACCGCCGGTTTTCGCTCCAGGCCAAACAGCAACTCACGCCGGACGACAGCATTTATTTCCAGGCCAGTTATTTTCGCGGCGACAGCGGTGACGTGGCGCAACATGCCGATCCGGCCAATGCCCTCAATGGTTTGCGCGCGACGGAAGAGCAAAGCCCAAATCTCTTTGTCGGCTGGCACCACGAATGGTCGCCCGGCAGCCACACGCTTCTCTTGTTCTCGCGGCTCACCGACCGGCTCGCGTTGACGAACCCACAGCCGAGCGTCTTGTTCATGCAGCAGGATGGCTCCGGCATCATCGGGGTAAACGCCGACCCGTATTTCACGTTGAATCAAACCGAGGAGTTCACGCTCTACTCCGCCGAGGCGCAGCAAATTTTTGAATCGCCGCACCACGCGCTCATCTTCGGCGGTCGTTATCAGCGCGGCGATGTGGACACGCACTCGACGCTGACCCGCCTCTTTGGTACGACGGCGGATCAAACGGCGTCGCCTTATCTAGAACGGCTCAACGGCTACGGCTATTATCAATGGCGGCCCATTACCGCGTTCCGGTTCACGGCGGGTTTGAGCTACGATCAACTGACGTATCCGCGCAACGTGGATTTGCCGCCGGTGCTGGGCGATGAAGCGCGCCGTTCGCTGCTCGGGCCGAAGGTGGGTTTCACCGCCGAACCGTGGCGCGGCGGCTGGCTGCACTTCGCGTGGACGCGTTCGCTCGGCGGACTTTTTTTCGACAACAGCATCCGGCTGGAACCGGCGGAGGTCGCCGGCTCGACCAGCGCGTTTCGCAGTTTGATTCCTGAATCCGCCGCCGGTTTGGTGCCGGGGACGAAGTTCGATTCGTATTCCATCGGCTTCGATCAAGCGCTGCCGAGCCAGACATATTTCGGAATCAACGCCGAGCTGCTCCAGTCCGACGGCGAGCGCAACGTGGGCGCGTTCACCAACTCCATCGCCTTCATCCCGGTGCCGAACGAACCGGCCACCACTCGTCAGACCTTGGATTTTCAGGAGCGCAATCTCACGCTCTATGTGAACCAACTGCTCGGCCGCGACTGGTCCGTCGGCGCGCGCTACCGCTTGAGCGAGGCGAAGCTCACCACGCGGTTGCCCGAGTTGACGGGCGTTTCCGGCGTGTCTGCATTGGAGCAAAACGAGCGCGCGCTGCTGCATCACGGCCAGTTATTTCTGATCTACAATCATCCGCGCGGATTTTTTGCCGGGTGGTCGTCGGACTGGTTTCATCAAAACAATCACGGTTACACGCCCGGTTTGACCGGCGATGATTTCTGGCAGCACAATCTTTTCGCAGGCTATGTGTTCCCCCATCGCCGCGCAGAACTGCGACTCGGCGTGTTGAACCTCACCGACCAGGATTACCGGCTCAATCCACTGAACCTGCAATCCGAACTGGCCCGCCGTCGCACCTTCACCGCGTCGTTACGGCTGAACTTTTAACTGCATTTGCACCGCAGATGACGCGGATAATCGCAGATAAAAACCAACAAGGCTAAAGATGTCAGGGCAACAAAAACAAACACGCGCTTCAAAGCATTCTTCCGTTTGCGTAAATCCGCGTCATCTGCGGTTCAAATTCTTGTTTTGGGTTTAGGGAAATGCCCAGACTCGCCATGCGCCCCGGCTTCCGAATATAATTTTGCCCCGTGCCACGCCGACTTGCATCCACACCTCCGCGCGCGCTGACCGTGACGAGCTTCGTCGTCGCGTTGGTGCTGTTGAGCGGCTGGCTGCTCCTGCCCGAATCACGAACTGGCGCGGCGCTCGGGCGCGCAAGTTACGATTGGTCACAGGCTTTTGGCGAACCCCTCGCGCTGACCAACTCGCCGGTCGTCCTCGTTTATCTCGACCTCGACTCGCACCTCCGCGAAAAGCAAAACCCCGCCGAACCGTGGAGCCGCGCCTTGCACGCCCAACTCGTCCGCCGACTCACCGAGGCGGGCGCGAAGGCCATCGTGTTCGACATCATCTTCGACGGGCCGAGTTTGGATGTCGCGGAGGATCGCGTGTTTGCCGAGGCGTTGAAAGCCAGCGGGCGCGTGGTGCTGGCCGCCGAGATCAGCCGCTCCAGCCGGGACACCTCGCAGGCCGAGGGCATCAAGTCGTTGCAACTCTCGATGCCGGCGCAACCGTTCCTCGACGCGGCGGCGACTTGGGGCGTGGCCAACGCAACTGTGGACGACGACTTCATTGTGCGGCGGCATTTCCGCGGTTTTCCCCAGCAGAATCAGCCCAGCCTCACGCTCGCGGCGGCCCGACTGGCTGGCGTGCCGCTCGCGTCCGCCGACACCGATCCGTTGAAGACGCAATGGCTGCGTTACTACGGCCAGGCGCTGGCGCTTCCGCATGTCAGTTACAGCAGCGCGCTCAACCGCGACGAGGTGAAGGACGAGTTCTTCCGCGACAAAATTGTCTTCGTCGGTGCGCGCCCCATGGCCGGGACCTTTCGCGAACGCAAAGATGAATTCAGAAATCCGCTCTCGGCGTGGGGCGATAAAGAACTCTTCATGCCCGCCGTGGAGATTCACGCCACGCAGATGCTCAACTTGATTCACGGCGACTTTTTGCGCCGGCTGGCGCCACTGAAGGAGTTGCTGGTGCTCGCGTTGACAGCCGGGTTGTCTGGCTGGCTGCTGTTTCGTTTCCGGCCGTGGCCGGCGGGAGGAGTTGCCTTGGTGGGTGAGTTGGCCGTGTTCGCCCTGGTGGCGTTCGTTCTGCCGGCGAAGCAAATTTGGTTTCCCTGGATGATTGTCAGCGTCGTGCAAATCCCCCTCGCCCTCACGGCGTCGGCGCTTTATCAGTCGCTTGAGTGGTATTTGCAGAAACGGCGCTTGGAAGCGCAGCGCCGGGCGGATGAGGTGAAGATTCGCGAGCAGGCCGCGCTGATCGAGAAGGCGCAGGACGCCATTCTGGTTCAGGATTTACAGGGTCAAGTCAGCTACGCCAATCCGAGCGCGGAAAAACTTTTCGGCTGGAGCGCGGCGGAACTCCAGCAGGACGGCGCGGCGCAACGGCTGTTCGCTGCGGGCAACGAAAATTTTTCGCACGCGTTCAAAACCACGCGCGCCACCGGCGAATGGCAGGGCGAATTGCGACCGACCACCCGCGCGGGCCGCCAGCTGATCGTCGAATGTCGCGGCACGCTCATCAAGGACGAACGCGGTCAGCCGAAGTCCGTGCTGCTCATCAACACCGACGTGACCGAGAAAAAACAACTCGAAGCGGAGTCGCACCGCGCGCAACGCCTGGAGAGCATCGGCGCGCTCGCCGGCGGGATGGCGCATGATTTGAACAATGCGCTGTCGCCGATTCTGATGGGGCTGCAACTGTTGCAAAAGGAGCGGCAGGACGACGAGACGCAACGCATGTTGGCCGTGATGGAAGCCAACACGCATCGCGGCGCGGACATGGTGAAGCAGGTGTTGCTCTTCGCGCGCGGGCGGGACGGCGAACGCGAACCGCTCGCGCTCGGCAGTCTCGTGCAAGAGATGGAGCGCATCGTGCGCCAGACGTTTCCCAAATCCATCAACGTCGCCGCGCTCGTGCCCGCCGACCTCTGGCCGGTGCTCGGCAACGCCACGCAACTGCATCAGGTGCTGCTCAACCTCTGCGTCAACGCCCGCGACGCCATGCCGCGCGGCGGCGAACTTACGCTGGCGGCGGACAACGTCGAGTTGACTCCCGCCGAGGCGCAGTTGATTCCGCAAGGTGCGCCGGGACGTTTCGTCATGTTGCTCGTCGCGGACACGGGGAGCGGAATTTCTCCTGAAGTGTTGCCGCGCATCTTCGAGCCGTTCTTCACGACGAAACCGGTGGGCGAAGGAACCGGTCTGGGACTTTCCACGAGCGCACGAATTGTCAGTCAGCATGGGGGTTTTTTGAACGTCAAAAGCGAACCGGGCCAGGGAACCACCTTCGAGTTGTATCTGCCGTGCGCGACGATTGCGCCGACACCGACCGTACAACTCGCATCCGCCGTCGCGCCGCCGCCCGGGAACGGCGAGACGATTCTCGTGGTGGACGACGAGCGCGCGATTCGCGAAATGATCGTCGGCACGCTGACCGAGCAAGGGTATCGCGCGCTCACCGCCGCCAACGGCGCGGAGGCGTTGGTGCAACTGGGCAACGCCGCCGGGACGATTCGCCTGATCCTGCTCGATCACGACATGCCGGTGATGAACGGCCGCGAAACCTTGTCTGCCATCCGCATGCGCTGGCCGCAACTGCCCGTTCTGCTGATGAGCGGTGAAATGGAATCCAAAAAAATTCCCCGCACCGCCACGCTCAACAAACCGTTTCAGCTCCAGCAACTGCTGCAAGCGGTTGGCGAACAACTACGATAAGCTTGTCACAGTTTATTGAGACTCGTTGAATAGGGTGACAGGGAATGAGCCGGGGGCGGAGCGCGGCGTTCACGCCGCTTCACCTCACCAACTGCCAGCGGGCCGGGATTTTTCCACGGCCATCTGTTTGCGGGCACTGAAGCGGCCTG
>JANYDP010000360.1 GCA_025363535.1 Verrucomicrobiota bacterium
GGCATGGAGAACCACGTCAAATACGGCGAGGGAATTTATTTCCATGATGACAGTAGCATTTGGGTGAACCTCTTCATCGCGTCCGAGTTGAACTGGAAATCCCACGGCGTCACGCTGCATCAGGAAACCCGCTGGCCGGACGGCGACCATTCCACCATCACTGTCACCAGCACCAAGCCCAAGGAATTCACCCTGCGCATTCGTCATCCGTTCTGGGCCGACACGCTGACTGTGAAGGTGAATGGCAAATTGGTTTCCGACAGCACCTCGCCGTCAAGCTATTGCCAGATCAAGCGCACCTGGAAATCGGGCGACAAAGTTGAAGTTACTTTCCCGATGGCGCTCCGCACCGAGGCAATGCCGGACAACCCCGATCGCATCGCGGTGTTCTATGGTCCGACATTGCTCGCCGCTGATCTCGGCGCAGTGGAAAACCCCCAGGCCAGTCAGCCGGGCTTTGTTCCCGTGCTGCTCACCGCCGGACGTTCCGTGAGCGACTGGGTCAAACCCGTTTCCTTCGCCGAAGAAAAATTTGCCACGATGGGGGTGGGTAAACCGCACGACGTACAGCTCGTTCCCTTCCATCGTTTGCACGACCGGCGCTATACGGTTTATCTGGATCGTTTCACACCCGCCGACTGGGCAAAACGTGAGGCGCAAATCCTCGCCGAAGAACAGCAGGCTAAAGAATTGGAAGCGCGCACGGTGGACATTTTCCGTCCCGGTGAAATGCAGCCCGAGCGCGACCACAACGTGCAGGGTGAGAAAAGCGATCCCGTCGAAGCCATGGGCCGGAAACTCCGGCACGCCTATGATGGTGGCTGGTTTTCGTACGAGATGAAAGTGTCCCCCACGCAGACGAACGAACTGCTCTGCACCTGGTGGGGCAATGAAACCGGCGAACGCAACTTCGACATTTTCGTGGACGGCACCAGGATCGCCTCGCAAAAGCTGACCAACAAAAAGACTGGCCAGTTCTGGGATGCAACTTATCCGATCCCGACCGAACTGACCCGCAGCAAGGAGAAGATCACCGTCAAGCTACAAGCGCAACCGGGGAATTTTGCCGGCGGATTATTTGGAAGCCGGATCGTGATACAACCTTGAGGTTGGCAATCCAAACTTGGCCGGCAAGGCTCCCGCTAGGGTTTCGCCCTGAGTGCGTAGATGGCGTCCTGCGCTTCCTTTTGCACTTTCTTGTCGGCGTGCAGCAAAAGCGGCTCGAGGTCCTTGATGTTCTCTTTTCCAACCCCAGCCAATGTCGGCAAACTAACCAAGCCGGTCGGCGTGTCAACTGACTTTGGGCAGTTGCCCATGCGTATTCATTGACGACGGCAACGCGGGTTCCCTATGCTCGCCGCCACATTTTATCGCTATGAACACTCAATACACCATCGGTCTGGACTACGGCACGAACTCGGTTCGCGCCCTCATCGTCAACGTCGCCAACGGCGCGGAAGTCGCCGCTGCCGTCTGGATTTACGAACACGGCACACAGGGCGTGATTCTCGCCCGCGACCCGAATCTCGCGCGGCAGCATCCGGCGGATTATTTGAAAGGCGCGGAAGCCACCATCAAGCAGGCGCTCGCGACGGCGAAGAAAACGGTCAAAGGTTTCAGCGCAAGTCAGGTCATCGGCATCGGCGTGGACACGACGGGCAGCACGCCATTGCCTGTCGGTAAGGACGGCCAGCCGCTCGTGTTTCAAAAAAAGTTTGCGAGCAATCCCGCTGCGATGGCGTGGTTATGGAAGGACCACACCGGCATCGCCGAGGCCGCCGAGATCACGGCGCTCGCCAAAAAAATTCGTCCGCAGTATCTCGCCAAGTGCGGCGGCACGTATTCGAGCGAATGGTTTTTCAGCAAGATTCTGAAATGCCTCCGCGCCGCGCCGGAAGTGTTCAATGCCGCGCATTGCTGGATTGAACTTTCCGACTTCGTTCCCGCTGCGCTCACAGACACGTTGCATCCCAGTAAGTTCATCGCGGGCATCTGCGCTGCTGGTCACAAGGCGATGTATAACGCCAAGTGGGGCGGTTATCCCGATAAACAATTTCTCGCCAAGCTCGATCCGAAACTCGGTGCGTTGCGCGATCGTTTGCCGAAGCGCGTGCTTGCGGTAGATTCCGCCGTTGGCACGCTCACGGCGGATTGGGCCAAGCGCACGGGTCTCTCCGCGGGCATTCCCGTGACCGTCGGCGCGTTCGATGCACACACCGGCGCGATTGGCGCAGGCGTGAAGCCCGGCACGCTCGTGAAGATCATCGGCACGAGCACTTGCGATATCGCGATTTTTCCCAGCCGTAGTGGGACAGGCGTCCCGCCTGTCCAGTTGGATAAACAAACTTCTGCGAAATTCAAACCGTCAGCGGGCGTCAAACTGGACAGGCGGGACGCCTG
>JANYDP010000388.1 GCA_025363535.1 Verrucomicrobiota bacterium
CTGGTGGCACGCCGCGCATTTTGCGTTGTGGAACCGCCTGCCTTTGCTGGAAAAAAGCCTCGGCTATTACGAACGGATTCTCGCGCCCGCACAGGCGCAGGCAAAACGCCAGGGCTACACCGGCGCGCGCTGGCCCAAGATGGCCGATCCGAAAGGGGTTGATTCGCCTTCGCCGGTCGGCCCGTTCCTGATCTGGCAGCAGCCGCATCCGATTTTTTACGCGGAGCTGTGTTACCGCGCGCATCCCGACCGCGTCACGCTGGATAATTTTCGCGACGTCGTGATGCAGTCGGCGGAGTTTATGTCCACTTACGCGGAATGGGATTCGGACCAACGTCGTTTCGTGCTGGGGCCGGTGCTGCAAGGCTCGCAGGAAATTTTCCCCAAGACCAACACGCTCAATCCCACGTTTGAACTCACCTATTGGCGCTGGGGTTTGGAAACCGCGCAGCAATGGCGGCAACGTCTCGGCCTCGAACGCGAACCGGAGTGGGATCGCGTGCTGACCAACCTCGCCAAACCCGCGCTCGAAGACGGAAAATATCTGTTCACCGAAACGGCCACCAATACTTACAGCCCGGAAAAAAAATGGACCGACGATCATCCGTCCGTGACGGCGGCGTTCGGCTTGCTGTCCGGCCCAGGCATTGATCCTGAGACGATGCGCGCGACGCTGCATTGGATCTGGGGCAACTGGAACTGGCCGGACACCTGGGGCTGGGATTATCCGATGCTCGCGATGTGCGCCGCGCGTTTGGGCGAACCGGAACGGGCGATTGACGCACTGTTTCTCGACACGCCAAAAAATCATTACGCGCTCAACGGCCACAATTATCAGCGGCCCGGCCTGACGATTTATCTGCCGGCCAACGGCGGGCTGCTCTACGCCGTGGCGATGATGGCTGCGGGCTGGGACGGTGCGCCGAAAACCAATGCGCCCGGTTTTCCGCAGGACGGCCAGTGGAATGTGCGGTGGGAAAATCTGCGGCCCGCGCCGTGAGCGGGAATTTATGATTTACGATTTACGATTTACGATTTGGAAATTTCAGATCGTCGCAGCGTTGGCCATCATTTCCACGCTTTCTTATTCAGCCAAGGCTCAACCGGCTTCGCTCGCCGGCCAATGGCGGTTCGCGCTCGACCGGAAAGACGCTGGGGTGGGCGAGCAATGGTTCACCCGCGAGCTCGCCGACAAAATCAATCTGCCCGGCGCGCTGCAAGCGCAGGGCTACGGCGACGAGATCAGCACAAACACACCGTGGGTGCTTTCGCTCTACGATAAGAACTGGTTTCTGCGCGCGGACTACACGAACTACACCAAGCCCGGCGCGGTAAAGGTGCCGTTCCTCTGCCAGCCGCCACGACATTATCTCGGCGCGGCGTGGTATCAGCGCGACATCGAGATTCCCCAGGGCTGGCAGGATCGCCGCGTGGTTTTGTTTCTGGAAAGGCCGCATTGCGAATCCCGGGTGTGGCTGGACGACCAGCTCATCGGCACAAACAATTCACTCTGCGCGCCGCATGAATTTGAACTGGGCGTTTCGCTCAAGCCCGGCAAACACCGGCTCACCGTGCGCGTGGACAACCGGGTCGTCTATCGCGGCCCGGATCAGCACGCGGTGGACGCTCATTCCGTTTCCGATTCGCTCGGGCAGAGTTGGAATGGAATTGTTGGGAAGATGGAATTGCGAAGCACGTCGCTGGTTTGGATTGAGGATGCCCAATTTTTTTCAAACACAACTAATAAGTCTGCGCGTTTGACGTTGAAGATCAAGAATCTCACGAAGCAAAGCGGTACCGGCAAACTTACTGTAGCCTCTGACTCTGGCTATTACATAATTCGAGGGAGGCCTGACGTACACATTCCTGAGATGAGTGTGTTTTTAACAAAAGAACTCACTTGGAGCAATGATGTCAATAATGTTGAATGCAACGTCGATTTTGGAAGCGAAGCGAAACTTTGGAGTGAGTTTAATCCGGCGCTTCAAAAAATGGAGCTTTGCTTGGATAGCAATTTCGGCAAGGACTGTTATAAAACTTTTTTTGGAATCCGTGACCTGCGCACGAGCGGCACACAGCTCACACTGAACGGCAAGCCGATCTTTCTTCGCGGCACACATCACGGCGGGGATTTTCCGCTGACCGGTTATCCGCCGACCGATGTCGCGTATTGGCGCAAAACATTTCAGACCGTCAAGGACTGGGGCTTGAATCACGTTCGCTTCCATTCCTTCTGCCCGCCCGAAGCGGCGTTTGAAGCGGCGGATGAACTTGGTTTGTATCTGCAAATCGAGCCAGGCACTTGGAACACATTCAGTCCCGGCTCGGCGATGGACGAATGGCTTTACGCGGAAACCGAACGCATCCTGAAAGCCTACGGCAATCACCCGTCGTTCGTGCTGTTCTCGCCGAGCAACGAGCCGAAAGGCCGATGGAAGGAATCGCTGCCGAAGTGGGCGGAACATTTTCGCGCCGAAGATCCACGCCGGCTTTACACAACCGGCACCGGCTTCACTGATCCCGATTCGCCGGGGCCGCTCGACAAAGTGGACTACACTTCCACCGGCCGTTTTGGTGGCGCGCGCATTCGCGGTGAGAGCGGCTGGTTCGGGCGCGATTATTCCCGTGCGCTGCAAGGCGTGAACATTCCGGTGTTGACGCACGAAGATGGGCAATGGATTGCGTATCCCGATTACGACGTGATTAAAAAATTCACCGGCTATCTGCGTCCGGGGAATTACGAAATCTTCCGCGACTCGGCGCAAGCTCACGGCGTGTTGGAGATGAAGAAACAATTCGCGTTCGCCTCCGGTCGTTATCAACTCGCGTGCTACAAAGAAGAGATTGAAGCGAATCTTCGCACACCCGGACTCAGCGGATTTCAATTGCTCGACCTGCATGATTACGTGGGGCAGGGGACGGCGCTGGTCGGATTGCTTGACACGTTTTGGGAAGGAAAAAATTATGTGAAGGCGGACGAGTTCAAACAATTTTGCAATACGACGGTTCCCCTGGCGTGGTTGAAGAAACGCGTTTTCACCACGGATGAAAAACTGGAGGCCGACATTGGCGTGGCGCATTTCGGCAAAGAACCATTAACAAAGGCAGTTGTTCGCTGGGAAGTTCGCGACGAAACCGGCAAGGTGGTCGGTGTTTGTCCATCCAATCCAGTGACGGAAATCCCTGTCGGCTTCAAAGGCAAGCGCCTCAGTTTTACTCTCGATTTGGACAAGTTGCCTGCGCCTGCGCGCTACCGATTGGTTGCGCTGGTGGATTCGTCGGAAGGGAATTTTGAAAATTCCTGGAACTTCTGGCTCTATCCGTCAAAAGCTTCAGACGCTCCAGTAAAGGATGTTCTCGTAACAAGTTCGTGGGACGATGCCGAAGCGAAATTGAAATCCGGCGGACGCGTTTTGTTTCTACCCCGCAACGCCGATCTCGCGTGGGATTGTCCGCCGTTGGATGTCGTGCCGGTGTTTTGGAACCGCCTCATGAGCCCCGGTTGGGGCCGAATGCTCGGGCTGTGGTGCGACACGAATCATCCCGCGCTCGCCGGTTTTCCCACCGAAGCGAACTGTGACTGGCAGTGGACGCAAATCACGCGCGGCGCGCGTCCGATCAATCTGGAAAAACTCCCGCGCGGTTTGCAGCCGGTTGTCTCGGCGATTGATGATTGGAATCGCAACTGGAAGCTCGGCGCAATTTTTGAAGCACAAGTCGGCGCGGGCAAATTACTCGTCTCGGCGTTTGATCTCAGCACGGATTTGAATTCGCATCCCGTCGCGCGGCAACTGCGTCGCTCACTGCTGGACTACGCGGCGTCAGAGAAATTTCAGCCAAAGACCGAAATCTCCGTCGCGGATTTCCGCAGCCTGTATTTCGATTCGCGCATCATGCGCAAACTCGGTGCGAAGGCGGCCGGCGACGGTGCGGATGCGTCCGCTGCGATTGATGGTGATCCTAATTCTGCATGGATTGCTGGTTCGAATCGGCGCGTCGAAAAAGCGGCGCAGCCACACGAACTGATCGTCACTTTCCCCGCTTCCGTTGCGATGAATGGTGTGGTCATCCTGCCGCGCCAGAATGACCGCGATCACACCGGCGACGTGAAAAACTTTTCCATCACCACCAGCGCCGACGGGACGAACTGGAATACGGCGGCGCAGGGCGAACTGGCTTCGACGTGGAGTCCGCAGACGATTGCGTTCGGCAAAACGTTGTCTGCGAAGCAGCTCAGGTTCACGGCGCTGTCCGGCTTCGGCGCTGACACGGTGGCGGCGATTGCCGAACTGGCGGTGGTTTACGCCGGCCCAAAATTGGCCGCGAATGATTCGGACAACGTGGAATATCGCCGATCCCGCAGCACTTCCACCGACGTGGACGAGGGAACGGAAATGACGAATCGAACCAACGTGACGCGACGAACCACCGCCCCTCGATGAAAACCTCAGGCTTTTTATTGAGGCTCGTGCAATGGCGTGACGGAGCGCGGAGCATTGCTCCGCTCGATTTCAATTCGCTCTGGCGGAGCAATGCTCCGCGCTCAAATGCTCAGGCCGCGTGTCACTCCATTGCACGAGCC